>LCKE01000009.1 GCA_001001205.1 Parcubacteria group bacterium GW2011_GWF2_45_11
AGTGCCGGACCAATAGCCGCCGAATAATTTCTGATATTCTTTAAACACCGGCTCATAAACGCTGGTGCTGTAAAAATACTCGCCCGGGGCCATGACATCAATGCAGTTGCCATAATTGGAAAATTCCGACAGAACGTCATGATAATCCACCGAGCCCACGCCAAAAACGTAATTGTCGTCCCCGTCATAGCAAATGGGGTATTTCGGAGCCAAAGTCAAATCACCCACCTCCAGCGGCGAGGACTCATTGCCCGCCGCCGCCATAATCATCAAGCCGCGGTGGTAAGCCTTGGCGATGACGGCCGCTAGATCAGCATCGGTAAAATTCCCGACAATGCTCAGATTAATGATGTCGGCGCCATTGTCTCACGTCGCCGGTGCCGAGATTATTCAAAGCCCTTAACGGCATGATTTTTCCCTGCCAGTCCACGCCGGCGATGCCAAAATTATTATGGCCAACCGCGCCGATCAGGCCGGCAACGACCGTGCCGTGATTAATACCCAAGGCTGAGGTTTCGCCCCCGAATTTAGGCCGAGGGTTGGGAGACTGCATAATAAAATCCCAGCCCTGATAATCGTCAACATAACCGTTATGATCATTATCACGGCCGTCATCCTTGATTTCACCCTCATTTTTCCAAATATTCTGGCTTAAATCGGGATGGTAAATATCAACGCCGGTATCAATGACCGCCACAACCACCTCCGGGCTGGTGGTGGCCACGTCCCAGGCCGGCTCAATGTTCACCTGGCTTAAATAATACTGTTCGGGCAAATCAGGATCATTGGGAATAAACTGCACGGTTAATAAATCGTCCGGCTCGGCCTCAGCCTGAATACTCTGAGGCTGGGCGCCAGCGGAATCAGCGGCTAATGCCATGACTGAAGCCGTATACAAAAAAGAACCCGCAACAACGAGAGCCAATAAGATAACACCGCCGCCATAACGTCTTACAATTTTATTCGCCAATTGAGCGGGCGGTAGAATAAAAAATTTTTGACGGCTTTTTTTTATTTTCTTTAAAAAAATCATGATCAGCCGTTAATTTTTTCATTAATCAAATCAATCATATCCTGATAAGCGAAACCATCGGGCGAGTTCTTTTGTAATTCCTGAAAATAAAGCAGGGCCTCGGCATAATTGCCCGCTTCGTAAAGATAGGTGGCGAAAGGCACCAATAACTCCAGATCATTGTCTACCGCGGCCAGACCGTCCAAATAAATTCCCCTGATTTGTTCCTGCTTTTCGGGAAAATGATTCTTATATAAATCCGCCAAATTGATGTAATTTAAGGGATAAGCCGGGTTCAGTTCTTTCGCTTTTAAGAAAGCGGCCTCCGCCTGATTATACTGTTTCAGGACCAGGTAAACATTGCCGATGTTGATCCAAGGCGTGCTGTTGCCGGGAAGAATTTCCCAGGCGCGGGTGTAGTATTTAATCGCCTGCGAGGCCTGGCCCAGCTGATAAGAGATATTGCCCAAGTCAAGGTAAACTTCGTAAGTGTTGGGGAAGATTTCCAGCCGGTCAAAATCCGCCTGGCGGCGCTCTGCCAGCGAAGCCTGTTGTTCAGGAGTCAGGCTGACCGCAAAAGTTAGTTCCTCTGCCGGCGCCTGTAAAAATCCGCTTTTAAAAACCGCGGCCGCGGCCGCCCCCAAAATTACGATCACCAAAACGGAAATTAAAAAAATTTTTGTTATTTTCATAAGCGCGGCAATAATTGTTGGTAAAGCTCGTAAGCCCGGTCGCTGTAGGCGGGAACCGCCTCACTCGCCCGCTTGGCCGTGTCAATGGCTTTTTGGAATTCTTCCTGCAGGGCTTGGTATTTTATGATCTGCTCATAATAGGTCAGATTTTTCGGTTCAAAATTCAAGAGCTTAAGATACAGCCTTTCCAAAATTCCATATTCTTCAGTTGCCTGGTAATGGGGAATCATCTCTTTAATGTCTTCCTGAAAACGAAAAGGATAGTTATGTAAAATGGCCTCAGTGGCGTACTGGTACATATGATTTTCGTCCCCCAATTGCTGGTAAATAATATACTTGAACCAATAAGGATCGGCGATGCTTGCCGCCAGGGCGATACTCAGGTCCAATGACTCAAGGGCTTGGTCGTACTTGCCGGCAATAATGTAAGTCTGCGCCTCAACCCAATAAATCCGGATATTGTTCGGGCTTAAAACCTTGCAGGTCTGCAAAGATTCCAAGGCCTTGCTTAAATAAGCGCCATCCTGGGTGATTTCGGCGAAGCCGTTATAAAGCTTGGCCAACAGATAATGGTTGTAAACGTTTTTGGGATCCAATCGTATGCCCTCTTCCGCCAGTTCAATCGCCGTCTGATAATTTTTATTGATCTCCTCCAGGCTCAGCTTGTCGCGGTTCCTCACGGTCACGTCGCTTAAATTCTGGACCAGCAAATTAATGGGATCCAACGGCACCACGTCCGTGGCCGCCGCCTTGACATAATTAGTCATAAAGGCCTCATAATCGTAGGCCCTGGCCGCGACAAAAGCCCTGTAAGTATACTGATTAGCCGCTACCTGGGGGATGTTGACGGTAAACTGGATAATGGTAAACGCCACCGCACTAAGTAGCAAATAAAGAGGCAAGGCCAAAAGCCGATGCGGTTTTTTTTCAACGGTTTGGGAAGGCGTGGCGTTTAGTCGGTCAAAGCAGTCCACCAGGCCCAGCATCATAAAAAACGGAATAAAGCTGTTTAAAGAGTCAAAAACAAAAATATTCTGAATAAAATAAGCAACAAACAACAATCCTAAAACGGTCAGGTGAACCGCATAGCCCTGTTTTTTGTAAAATCGCCAAAAAATGTAAAAAATCGCCAAAAAAATAGCCAGGTAATTGAGCAGGCCAAAAATACCCAGCATGGAGGCCATGTCCACCAAAGTGTTGTGAGCGCGGTCAAACCAGACCTCGTCGCCGGTATAATCATAAAAATCAGGGGTAAAATAACGGTTAAAAACAATATTGTAATTTTCTGGACCCACGCCAGTCAAAAGATAATCCTTAAAACCTTTAAGCCCCGCTTGCCAGGAAATCAAACGCGTCTGGATGGTATTATCCTGAATGGACATGTTAGTCAAACGGTCAAGATAGTAATTGTCATGGACAAAAGAGGTATCTTTAAAAATAAAAGTCAGACTGCCGGCCAAAATCGCCAAAAAAGAAAAAACCACAAAAACCCTGACTGACTTTTCGCGATAAAATTTAAAAACCAAGGCTAAGACCCCGAATAAAACCAAAGCCGCGCTAAAGCCCACAAATGCGCCCCTGGTGCTGGTTAAAGTCATAATCACCAGCTGCAGGGCAAAGACGGCCAGATATAGCAATTTTTTCCACCAGACATTGGCTTTGGCAAAAAAATACCAGGCGATAAACAGATGAAAAAGCAAATAAGCCGCCAGATAAGCCGCGTTGCCAACAGTGCCGTTAACCCTGGTTAAACCGGCTTCCAAAGTGTAGGTTGAACCCAAACGCTGGCCGATGGCGTAAATACACATGACCACGCTGACCAATAAGGAAAAGCCAAGCAGTCTGTACCAATGTTTAACGTTCTTGAGGGTGTTAACCAACACCAGCCACCACAAATAATAATGTAAAAAGTTGAATAACCCGCCCATTCTTTCGTAATTGCCCCACAGGCTTTTAATCCAGCTTTGGCTGAAAATCGTGGCCACCAGCCACACCAGCATAAAAATGCTCAAAACCCAAAATAACAGAGTCTTCTTGGGGCGGTATTCCGGACAGCGTAAAATAAGAACGAGCCAGCTAAAAAATGCCAGCTCAATCAGAACTCTCATAATAACGGTCTTAAGAACTATGTAGGGAAAATAAGATTCAGGTATAACCACCAAAGGCACGGCCACGACTAAAAACGAAGTGACGTAGATGATGCCTAAAAGTATTTTTTCCAGCTTTTTTGAGTAAAACATGGCTGAGCGATCTAATTAATTATTAAAAAAAGTTTACCATTATTTTTTGTTTTTTTCAAGCGCCTGCCCGCCTCTTGATTTTTTGCCCTAATATCAGTATACTCTAACTATTATTTAAATTATTATGTCAAGATTTTGGACGAATTTTCAACGTTTTTTACTGATCCTGGGCGATCTGGCCATCATGTTCATGGCGCTCTGGCTGGCTTTGCTGATCCGCCACGGCTCAGCCTACTCTCTGGCAACCTGGGAAGCCCATTGGCAAATCTTTGGTGTCCTTTTTTTATTATGGCTGCCCATTTACTTCGCCTTTAACCTCTATGATCTTAAGGTAAACTTATACGTTATCCCCCTGCTGACGAACCTGCTTAGGGCCACGGCCATTAACACCATCATCGCAGTTATTTATTTTTACCTCATCTCCACCGATGTTTTTATAACGCCAAAGACGATTTTAGCCCTCACTATCCTGCTCTTAACCATTATGCTCTTTGCCTGGCGGCGGCTCTTTTACTCCTTGATCAAAAACCAAATAGCCGAAAATAACCTGATTTTTATCGGCTGGGATCCGATCGTCAATGAAGTTTTGCAACAGTGTCAAAATTACGGTTATCGCGCCCAGGCGGTTTTTAGGGCCACCAGCGAGCCGATTATCAACTCCGGTCTGACAGTTTACAATAATTTTGATCATTTGGCCCAGGTCATTAAGGAAAAAAAAATCAGCTATGTCGTCCTTAATAACTCGGTCAGCGACGCGGTCACCAATGAACTTTTCAACAAACTTAACCTTCGCCTGAATTTTATCAGCTTAAGTAAATTCTACGAGCAGATTTTTCAAAAAATACCTCTTACTATCATTAACCAAAGCTGGTTTTTAGAAAATCTTTCGGAAGGCAACAAAGGCCCGTTTGAAGTCTACAAAAGAATTCTGGATATTGGCATCGCCCTGATCATTAGCCTTGTGTCACTGCCATTTATCCCCTTGATTGTCATGCTGATTGCCGTTGACAGCAAGGGCGCGATTTTTTTCAAACAAATACGCACCGGCCACGACGGCAAAAATTTTACCGCGGTCAAATTCAGAAGCATGTACCAAAACGCCGAGCAAAACGGCCCGGAGTGGGCCAAAAAAAACGATCCCCGCGTTACCAGAATCGGGCGTTTTTTCCGCAAAACCAGAATTGACGAAATACCCCAGTTATGGAACATTCTAAGGGGCGAAATGTCTTTTGTCGGCCCCAGGCCGGAACGCCCGGAATTCATTGAGAAACTGTCGGCCGAAATACCGTTTTATAAGGAGCGGCTTTTGGTTAAGCCCGGCCTGACCGGTTGGGCACAAATTTTGGGCCCAGCCTATGGCGGCTCCCGGGAAGAAAGCTTAATCAAGCTACAGTATGATCTCTACTATATAAAAAACCGGAACTTCTTTTTGGATCTCGGCATTATCTTAAAAACTTTAAACACCGTCCTTAAAGGTTCAGGACAGTAGCGTGTGTCGTCGTGTATCGTGCCCGCCCGCCATAACAACGAGTTGGTTGGGTAACTAATAACTGATAACTGATTACTCATAACTTGCTTTATCAATATGTCAAAGATACTTGTTACTGGTGGTGCGGGGTTCATTGGGTCGCACGTGGTTGACCGCTTAATGCAGCAGGGCCATCAGGTGGTCTGCCTGGATCATCTGAGCGACTACTACTCGCCTGAAATTAAAATTCAAAACATCGCCCACCATTTTGCCGACAAAAATTTTACTTTTTTGGTCAAAAACGTCGTGGAAAAAGACAAGCTGGAAAAAATCTTCCAGGAGCACAAATTTACCACGGTCATCCATCTGGCGGCCAGAGCCGGAGTCAGGGCTTCTATTGAAGATCCGCTGGGTTTTCGGGATACCAACATCAGCGGCACGATTAATCTTTTGGAACTGGCCAAATCTTACGGAGTTAATAATTTTGTTTTAGCTTCGTCCTCCTCTGTTTACGGCAATAACGAAAAAGTACCCTTTGCCGAAACCGATCCGGTGGATCAGCCGATCAGCCCTTACGCCGCTTCCAAGCGGGCCTGCGAACTCTACGCTTACGCCTACAGCCGGCTGTGCGATTTAAATATCACCTGCTTAAGATTTTTTACCGTCATCGGCCCCCGCAACCGCCCGGACATGGCCCATTTTAAATTTCTCAAAGCCATAGCGGAAGAAACGCCCATCACCAAATACGGCGACGGTTCCACCAGCCGCGACTATACTTACATTGACGACATTGTTGAAGGCATTTTGGCCAGCGCGGCCAAAAATTTAAAGTTTGAAATCATCAATCTGGGCAACGCCCAGCGGATCAGCCTCAACCAAATGATCGCCACCCTGGAACAGGCTTTGGGCAAAAAGGCAAAAATTAAAAATCTGCCTTTGCAAACCGGCGACGTTAACCATACCTGGGCAGATATCAGCAAAGCCAAAGCGCTACTGAACTGGGAGCCTAAAACAGAATACGAAGAGGCGGTAAACCAATTAGTTAAATGGTATAAAAAAACCTATGATTGATGAATTGTTTTCCATCGTCCTGCCCATTTTTAACGAAGAACAGGCGATTAAAGATACGGTTGAACAGATTCAGGCCAGCCTTAAAAACAGCGGCCTTAATTTTGAAATTATCGCGGTTAACGACGGCTCCACGGATAAAAGCGGCGAGATTTTACAAAGTTTGAGCGGCCTTAAAGTCATCAACCATAAAATTAACACCGGCTACGGTTCCGCCTTAAAAACAGGCATTAAAAACGCCCGCGGCGAATGGATAGTCATTACCGACGTGGACGGCACCTACCCTATTGAGGATATCTCCAGGCTGGCGGCCGAGACGGCGGATTTTGACATGGTGGTTGGCGCCCGCCAGGGCCTGGTCGCCAAAGATCCGGCCGCGCGGCATTTGGCCAAAAAATTGTTAAACAAATTCGCCAGCTTTTTAGCCGGCCAAAAAATCACGGACATAAATTCAGGCTTGAGGCTGTTCAAAAAAAGCATCGTTCTGGATTACTGGAATCTCTTTCCTGACCGCTTTTCCTTTACTTCCACCTTAACCATGGTCTGTTTTACCAACGGCTACCAGGTTAAATACCTACCCATTAATTACTACAAACGTGTTGGCCAGTCGTCCATCCGGCCTAAAAATTTTGTTGAATTCGTCAGGCTGGTCACCAAGCTGGCCCTTTATTTTAGGCCGTTCAAGGTTTTTGCCTGGATCAGTTTGTTTATTTTTGCGCTCAGCCTGCTAATCGGCTTTTATTCGGCCTTAATTATCGGCAAACTGGCGGACGTAATAACGATTGTTTTGGTCATGACCGCTTTGCAGACTTTTTTCTTCGGTGTTTTGGCGGAAATCGTCATTAAAACCCGTAAATAAAATATGAACCTGGAAGACATCATTAAAACCAGGCGAAGCGTCAGAAAATTTTCCGACCGCCGCCTTGAACCCGGAGTTTTGGAAAAAATTATCGCCGCGGCCAATTTTGCCCCCAGCCATTGCAACACCCAAGGCTGGAAATTTATTTTTGTGGACGATTATGATCTGCGTTTTAAAATCTTTAACAACGGCGGCTCGCACGTCATTAAAGCCGCCCCTTACGGCATTTTGGTCTTATACGACACCACCTTAAGCGACAATTTAGAATACCAGGACTGGATTCAAAGCGGTTCCGCCGCCATCCAAAACATGCTTTTAACCATCCATGACCTGGGTCTGGGCGGNCCGAAAACAAAACCTAAGAAACATCTTTGACATACCCGCCAACTATTCACCGGTCGCATACGTCGCTTTTGGCTACAGCGACCAGCCGGTAGCGGCCGTTCTTAGAAAAAATAATCTTACAGAAATTTTGGCTACTAATAAATTTATCTGGCCTGCGGAAAAATTAAAGCCAGCCACGCGCTGTAAAAGAATTGTCAGAAAAATTTATTTTCTGATGCCCGCCCCATTTAAAAAAATGATTCAGCCTTTGGCCAATAAATTCGTTAAAAAATTCCACAACTAATGAAAGTTTTACTTATTAATCCGCCGTCCCGGAATGAAATCTTAAGCTGCAACCCGACAATCGTCAAAGACGAACGGGGTTTTGATCCGCCTTTGGGCCTTTTATATTTGGCCGGCTATTTAAAAACTCACGCGGCGTATCAGCTGAAAATCATTGACGCCCAGGTGGAAAAACTGGACTATCCGCAAATAGCCGAACAAATAAAAAAATACGGGCCGGAAGTTATCGGCATTACCGCAATGACCTTTACCATGATTGATGTTTTAAAAACAATAGCCGCCGCCAAACAGGCTTGGCCGTCGGTTAAAATCATTTTAGGCGGCCCGCACCCCCAAATTTATCCGCACGAAACAATCAATCTGCCCAATGTTGATTATGTTGTTTTAGGCGAGGGCGAGGAAACCTTTTACCAGTTACTGCAAAATTTAAACAATCCGGAGGCGCTCAAACAGATTCCCGGACTGGTTTTTAAAAACGGCGCTCAAGTCATCAATACCGGACAAAAAAATTTTATTTTTGATCTGGATGGCTTGCCCGAGCCGCCGCGCGAACTGGTACCGTACACAAAATATTTTTCACTGCTGGCCAAAGCCCACCCGATCACAACGATGTTTACCAGCCGCGGCTGCCCTTTTAGATGCACCTTTTGCGACCGGCCAAATATGGGCAATTTTTTCCGCTACCGCAATGCCAAAAACGTGGTGGATGAAATGGAGCACTGCCTAAAACTGGGCATTAAAGAAATCTTTGTCTATGACGACACCTTTACGGTCAGCCGGCAAAGGGTCATTGATATCTGCCGGGAAATACTCCGCCGCCAGCTTAAATTCAACTGGGACATCCGCGCCCGGGTTAACACGGTTGACCGCGAAGTTTTAACCTATCTTAAAAAAGCTGGCTGTGTCAGAATTCATTACGGCGTAGAAGCCGGCACGGAAAAAATCCTCAAAGTCCTGAACAAGGGCATTTCTTTGGAACAGGTGCTCAGGGTTTTTAAAATGACACGCAAAATGGGCATTGATACCCTGGCTTATTTTATGATCGGCTCGCCCACGGAAACCAAAGAAGACATCCTGGCCACGATCAAGTTCGCCAAAAAATTAAATCCCGATTACGCCCAAATCACCATGCTAACACCTTTTCCGGCTACAAAAATATACCAGCAGGCGCTTGATGAAAAAATCTATCCTGACGACTACTGGCAAAAATTCGCCCAAAACCCCCAGCCCGGTTTTCAAACCCAGTACTGGACCAAAGAACTATCATTAGACGAATTAAAAAAACTGCTAACCAGATTTTACAAAGAATTCTATCTGCGGCCTTCATACATTTTTAAAAGAATGATAAAAATCAAATCCTGGCCGGAACTGCTCAGAAAAATCAACGCCGGCTTTAACGTCATTAAAATGAAATCCCATGAATTTTAACTGGCTGACCAACAAGTTTAACGATATAAAAAACGAACTGCGCTACCTCTCTCTTAAAAACTGGCGCCTGGAGGAAGTCGGCCGACATTGGGACCAGACCACTCATTACGACGATATTAACGCCAAAGCTTACTCTTACTTCAGAAGATTTACCGACGGCTATAAATTATTCGGGCCTTTTTTAAAAATTGATCAGCCGGCCCGGGTTTTGGATATCTGTTCCAGAACGGGCAACGGTTCCAAATATTTTTTTGAACAGGTGAAAAATACCGACTGGCACTTTGTTTGCGCCGACGTCTCCGCGCGCATGCTTAAAATAGCCGATCAAATACTTACAGCCTCGGACATCAGCCACTCCCTGGTAAAATTTGAGTCCCTGGACCTGCCCCTAGCCGACAACCAATTTGATTACATCCTTTTTTACGAAACTTTGGAACACGTGGCGGCGCCGGAAAAATTAATCGGCGAGCTGGGGCGGGTCCTAAAACCGGGCGGCTACATGCTTTTGACCACTCCCAATGTTTTTTGGAGCCTGCCTCATACTTTGGCGCCGATATTAAACCTCCACCACAGCGAGGGCCCGCACCACATGGTCAGCCAAAAAAGAATCAGGCAGGCCTTGCAAAAAAACCATTTGACCGTGGTCGCCACGGACTGTAATGTCATCATGCCGTTTGGGCCGAAAAGCCTGACCGCCTTGATCGGCCGGCTGGAAGAAAAATCTTTAAAATTTCTCAAGCCGTATATCGGCTTACGCCGCATGTTTGTGGTTAAAAAATAATTGTTAACTTTACCCTTATTAAAATCCTTCTTTTAAATCCGCCTTACACCAATTTTGAAGGCATCAAAGAATCTGGCGGCCATATGATTCCCCTCGGGCTGGCTTATCTGGCGAGTTATTTAAAAAATAAAATCGCTTGCCAAATCCGCCTGGTTGACAGCGAAGCTCAGGGCCTTAACTATCAGCTGATCAAACAGTCCATTGAGTCCTTTGAGCCTAACGTTGTTGGCATTACCTGCCCCACTCCCACCATGGAGCATGTTTTTAACCTTGCCAAAATGATAAAAACGGAAATTAGCCGCTCTATTATAGTGGTCGCCGGCGGCATCCACCCAACGGCCCTGCCCCAGGAAACTATCGCTTATCCTTTTATTGATTTTGTGGTGCGGGGAGAAGGCGAAGAAACATTTTATGAACTGATCAAGGCTTTAAGCGAAAATAAGGCTGATTTTAGCGCCATTCGGGGGATTTGCTACAAACAGAACGGCTTAACCATCACCACGCCGACGCGCCCGCTCATCGCCGATATTGACACTCTGCCCTTTCCGGACAGGAGCCTGTTTGACCTTTCGCTGTACCGTTCGGCGCCGACCAAAAAAGTCTCCGATGATCCCTCCGGCCCTATTTTAACCAGCCGCGGCTGTGCCTTTAACTGTATCCATTGCATTTCCCAAAAATGCTGGGGCGGAGTCATGCGCTTTCGCTCTAAAGCTAACGTGATTTCAGAAATTGAACAATGCCTTGAAAACTATAATATCAGGGAATTCAATTTTTTTGACGACACTTTCACCCTCAACCAAAAACGGGCCATGGAAATCTGCCAAGCCATTATTGATAAAAAATTAAACATTTCCTGGGTGGCTTTTTCCAGGGTCAACACCATCTCCGAAGCTCTGGTTAAAATGATGAAACGAGCCGGCTGTAAAAAAATTTCCTTTGGTTTGGAATCCGGTTCCCAAAGAATTTTGGACCTGATGCGCAAAAACGCCACGCCGCAAATGGGGGCAGCGGCGGTTAAGCTGGTGGCTCAAAACAAAATTTTAGTTCACGCCAGTTTTATGTTCGGCAACGTGGGCGAAACGGAAACAACCATCAAGCAAACCCTTAAGTTCGCCAAAAGCCTGCCTTTAGATAACGCGACTTTTTTTATCACCTCCCCTTTCCCCGGCACCGATCTTTTTACCGTCGCGCAAAACGAAGGCTTTGTCACCCCTCAAACAAAATGGCAGGAATTCGCCCCTTTAACCAACACTTCGCCGGTTCTGGTACAAAAAAACGTTTCCAAAGAACGGCTGGTCTACTGGCAAAAAAAAGCCTTCAGAGAATTCTATCTGAGGCCAAAATACATCATGCATAAACTCAAACAGCTGAACTCCCTGGAAACCTTTAAAACTTTCATCTCGGGCTTTAAAATTCTGCTGAGAATTATGATTAAAAAAGCGTCCTAAAGCCTACTTGCCCGTTAAGCGGAACTTTAAATCGGTCAGGCCGCCGCGCTTGATTTTTTTAGTCCGCCGCCGCCAAAAATTTCTAGCCACCACGAACAACCCGCCGCTCAGCCGGACCGGTAGCTTTTCCACCACGGCGAGAAAAATTTTCAGTCCGCAAAGCCTAAATAAGACGCCTAAAACCGCTTCAAATCTCAGACGACCCGCCGGTATGTTGGTCGGTTCATAGCCGTAGTCGGGATAAGGTTTGCCTTGACGCTTCAGTTTGGCGATTCTGATAAAAGCGCCTCTTTTTTTAAAATCAATGCCGTGTGATTGCATGGCCAAAGCTTCGTTAAAGCTTATCTCCCGCAAATTCAGGTAACCCTGGTCAATCATCGTATGTAGCAGCTCACGGCCTTTAACCGAGCGGGCTAAAACCAGCGACCAACCCTGGCCTCTTTGTTCGTAGGAGGGCGCCCAGGCGTCGCCGACTGAAATATCGGTTAATTCATTGGTTTGATCCACCTGATACAAGGAATACCTGGTGAGGTGAAACGGAATCAGATAATTGGCATGAAATTTCCTCGCCTGAATTATCCGGCCGTCGGTTAAGGTAATCCTGAGATAACCGGGCCATTCGCCGGCGCGGTACTCCAACGATTTAACCAGAGCCAGATCTCTGACGCCATGGGAACGCAAAAAAGAAACGATGGCGGAAAAATGCAGCACCAGGCCGCAAAAGGGACCGAGAACATAATTAATCCGGCTGACTTTGGCATGGGCAATCTGCTGCAACTTGCGGATGGCCATGACCTGATCGGGCAGGCCAACGTAAGCCAGGGAACGGTATGGTCCGGGCAGTTCGCTCAAAATCTGATTAACCGGCACAATGGAGTACTTGCTTTGAGCGGCGGCGATAATTTGCTCGCGGCTGGTAGCAATAAACGATTCGCCCAAATACGGCTTGTCCGAGCGCATTCTGACCGCCACCGCACCGTCAATCAGCTGATGCTCCCATAAATAAAGTAAAACGGCCGTCAGCACCCCGCCGCTTGAACCCAGGCGTCTGATGGCCGGATCCTTGGCATAGCCTAAATAATACTTTTTCACCTCGCCAAACAGCCAGTTAGACGGCAGTTTGCCAAAGGTTAAACGGTTCAAGGCCGGCATATTATTATAGCGATCGGGGCTGCAGGTAAAAGCCTCTTTGGGTATGTCACCGTCTTTGACTTTAAGCGGGAAATAATCCCCGTCTTTTTCCGCCAATGTCAAAATCCCGTCCGATAAACCCACAGCTGTGCCGGAACGGGTATATAAATCCGTCTGTAAAATTTCCCTCTGTAATTTGGACCACCAAAAGTCCATAAATTTATTCAATAATTTTAACAGTCGTTTGCTCTTTTATTAAACTCATAATCTCAGGTTCAAAGTTTGTGGCTGCCACAACCTTAAATTTATCAAAAGCTTCACTTATTTTGTTTTGTTGATAAAGCTCCTTGATAGTTTGAGGATGAAAAAAAATAATCGACTGATCAGTAAAATAATTTAAGCCTTCATTAAAAATCACTGAACCGCCAGAAGCTACAACCTCATCTCTGTCTAATGAGCTTTGGTTAAGCCTTGTCGCCGCCTGCCGCAAGTTGTCAAGCTGGCTGGTATTATATTCTTCATGAAACAACCATTTTGCCGCCAAAAAACTGTGTAAAATCAAACAGCCGGCCAGTAAAATAAAGCTAGCTCTTTTTAATTTAAGCGAATTATCAAACAGCTTATGAATGATAAAAGTTGCGGCATAAGACGCGGTGGCTAAAACGATAAATTTAATTTCCAAAAAATGGTCCCAGTTATTGGTCCTTAAATAAATCAAAGCCACGTACCAACTGGCTAGCCAAATGCTAAAAAATTTAAACAAAACTAACTGTCGCTTTTTAAACAATCCCAGGCCAAAAATCATTAAAAGTGCAATCAACGGGCCGCCGTAATTAATCAACCTAATGAATTCCACTAAATAAT
The DNA here is from genome assembly GCA_001001205.1 of Parcubacteria group bacterium GW2011_GWF2_45_11. Lineage (GTDB taxonomy): Bacteria > Patescibacteriota > Patescibacteriia > UBA1558 > UBA10009 > UBA10009. The sequence goes on from LCKE01000009.1 coordinate 13,619, forward strand.
ACAAAGCGGAATTGGCATAAACTTTAATTCTGTCAATAAAAGAAACTTCGTAACCATACTTAACAAAAAAATCTAAAGTATCGGGATGCTTGTCGTTTAAAACCTCATTAATAAAATTTTCCTGGTTGTAATGATAAGTGTAAGGATCATTAAACAAATGTCCGTAGCGTCCCAAATCAGTATCGGTTTTGGCCAAATAAGTATTAAACTGCTCTGGCGAAAGCCAGCCCGGCGCGATCCACAGGACAAAAATGACAACCAAAGGCAGACCTAAAGCCAAAAGCCGCTTTAAATTCCTGGTTTGCATAAATTCAAAAATAAAAACAGCCGGCACCGAAACTAAAAAAGCATTACGAGACAACACAGCCAAACCAAAACACAGACCTGCTAAAATAAGCTGCCAGACTTTGGTTTTAGTTTGCCAAAAATAGCAAACAAGGCCGAGCGCAAAAAATAGCATGGCCCATTCATAAAAACCGGCCGCGAGCGCACCCAGCCAATTAACTGGTAAAAATAAATCCAAACTGGCGGCCAGTAAAGCCGGCCAAAGGCCCAATAAACGAAAAATTAGCAAAAAAATTAAGACCGAAGTTAGAGCGCTCAAAATTACACTAACAAAAACTGGCAAATTATAATTAAAACCAAAGGCCTTAAATATCCATGAGTAAATTACTGGCGTTAAGCTGTTGCCGGTATTGGCTATCTGGCCTTGACTGGAAATTTCCTTTGAAGATAAAAAAATATTTTGCTGGCTTTCTACGCTAAATTTACCGCTTAGAGCCATATTTCTGGCTAAATTTAAATTGCGATAGCCTAACCAGGGCGACTGTCCTTTATAAAAATAAGGCGCTATACGCAACAAGGATAACAAACAAATAGCCAGAGCTACCAAGCTTACGATCCGGGTTGATTTATGTCGTTTCATAATTTAAACTTTTTGCCCAATAATTAAATGACTAGGAGTATCTAAATTATTCTTATTACTTCGATTAAATAATTCTTCAAAAACCAAAGGCAAGCAAACCATAATTTTGTTTAACCATTTATTTTTAATCCATAATCTGTTGTAGCCTGAAATTACCCTGGCTCGGCCGCCTCTGGATTCCAACTTAATTATCTTTAAATTATTTTTTTTAAAAAGATAAGTCAAAGCCTGACCGGAAAAACGATAATAATCATCAGGATAGGCATGATAAGGAAACTGCCAAGGCGTGTTTAAAATCACCTGGCCGCCGGGTTTTAAAACCCGGGCGATTTCCGCAACCACCTGCCAAGGCTCTTTAACATGCTCCAAAACTTGAAGACAAACTATAGTTTCAAAACTGGCGGCTTCAAAAGGCAATTGGGCGGCATCGGCCACCACATCAACATTCTCATGTTTATAAGCGTCAAGTCCGATATACTCAGAAGCTTTGGTTAAAATTATTTCTTTATATTTGCCGTCGCCACAGCCTAAATCCAAAACCCGTCCGCCGCAATAAGACAAGTTTTCTTTAAGAATTTCCCTGGTGTCCCATTTGTCAACTAGCTTCATAATAATTAATTAATTCCCTTAAATGATTAGCTAAAGTAAAATTATTATTGAGGCGTTTGAAACCGTTTTCCCCCATTAACTGTCTTAGTTTATCATCATTGAGTAAAGTTTGCACAGCCGCCGACAAGGAAACCACATTAAACGGATTGACGATAAAACCGGTTTTATTATGCTCAACAATTTCGGGCGTGCCACCAAAACAGGTGCCAACAACCGGCTTTTTGCAGGCCATGGCTTCTAGGTTCACCAGATTAAACGGATCAGGATAAATTGAAGGCGTGACAACCACGTCCGCAGACTGCATTAAAAGTTTTATAATTGGGCGGTCAACCTCGCCTAAAAATTTAACTGAATCTTTACCAGACTTGCCTACGATCTTAAAGACTGCCTTGGTCAACCCGCGTTCTTGTCCGGCTATAAATAAAACGGCGGAGGAAATTGATTGTCTAACGAGTTTAAAAGAACGCGCAACTTGCAAAATCCCTTTCGCCTCGCTCGCCCGCCCAGCGAACAAAACTATTTTTTTACCGACGGCGCCGTGGTTGCGTCTAAACTCGCTCACTTGGCCCGCATCAATCTCCCATTCGTTTGGCTCTAAAGCATTATGCAAGACTTTTATTTTTGACCAACGATTAGCTTCATAGATATTCTTTAAGCTTTGACTCACGGCGAAGATAATATCAACATAGAGCAAATTTTTTTTAATCAGCATGGGCCTTAAAGGATTATATTGTAAACCAGCTTGTTTGATTTGCCTTAGCAACCTAGGACGAAAATTGACCTTTGGCCTGTCTGACAAATCGCGGTGATTAACCGCTGAGGTAAATTTGCCGTAAGTTAACCACATAGCGTCGTGTAAAGTTAAAAAGGTTTTAGACCCCTGAAGCTTAGCTTCTTTTAAGCACGCCAAGGATAAATGTTCATGTAAATTATGCGCCTGAACTATATCTGGCCTTAAATCAACCAATAAAGGAATTAATTCCTTTAAAACTGGCGTAAAATTCAAATTAGCTTTAAATCGTCTAAATGACGGGATTCTTTGATTGGTCACAATGACCCTGACTTTATCAATCTCCGGCACTTGAGCGGCGGCTGTAAAAACCGTCACCTCGTATTGGTCACGCAACGCTAAAGATTGTTGCCAGGCGATTGACCTGGCGCCGCCCAAAGCGGAAAAATCATCCGTTAAAATTAGAAGTTTTTTCATCTAAATATTTCATTAAAACATCTTTAGCTGGCTGGCGTTGACTAATTAAATCTGGCAAAACTTTAACAAGTTGTTGACTGATTTTGATTAGATCGGCATTGATTATTTTTTTTTCAATATCCTCAATTAAATCAGTGGTTACAACTTTATCCAAAGAGTAACAATACTGGGGCAAATTAACTAACTGACACCAACTGAAAACTTTTGAAGAATAAGCCAAGGCTAAAAAAGGAATGCCTTTTTTACCAGCCATAATTAACGAATGGTAACGCATGCCAATAAAAAAATCAATATTCTGATAAGCCAGGTCAAAATCCTCAACGGTTTTTAAACCGGTGACTAAAGTAAATTTTTGCGGCTGATTAAGCCGAGCCAGGACTTGATTTAAAACCTCAGGGTCTTTTTTATCTTCAAAGGATAAGGCCTTGACCGTCACTCCGTGTCTGTCTATTAAATGATTTAAAACCTCCGCCATTAAACTAATGAGTTTGGTCATTTTAATCCTTTCCTCGTCTTGATGAAAAAGCCTATCAAACCACGGACGCAAGTTTAAACCAAGAGTTTTTAAACTGCCGCCTTGATGCTTAGTTACCGTTATGCTTAACGATGGTCCGGGACAAACTTGAATCTCCCTATTTAAACCAAGATTAATTAAATTGATTTTAGAATGATCATCCCTGACAATCAGATGTTCAGCTTTATTTAATATGCACTTAAGTTTTCTTTGATTTTTAATTAACCTAATTTGACTAACTCCAATCTCATAAACCACCACCGGCCTTTTAAAAAATAAAGCCAGTTTTAACGACCATAAATAACGCTTAAGCCAAATTGATTCCTCCTGAACCAAGCCCCCACCGCCCCATAAAAATAAATCGGCCCGTTTAATTGCAATAACCGTCTTTAAAAATTCAAAAACAAAATTGATTGTTTTTAACTGGCCAGAGTAAAAATAATTCTGCATGGCTTTAACCCGCGAAGATAGATACACCGGATGGTCGCTGTAAAATCTGTCGGGCTGCCAAGTTAAAACCCTAATGTCAGCCAGGCCATTGACTTCTCTGATATCCTGAATTATGCCCTCCAATATAAATTCATCGCCAAAGTTGCCCAAACCATACGAACCACTAATTATTACTTGCTTCGGCATTTTTTAAAAAATAATTAATGACAAAAAAATTGATAATGCGGGTAATAAAATTAATCCCGACCAGCCAGACCGCTGCTCCTAAACCTCCCCAGGCTTTAATTAGTAAAACGGCAGGATATAACAAAATCAAAAGAGTTAAACCGTTAATATAAATAGCCTGCTTCATTTTATTGATAGTCCTTAAGATGGGCCCAAAACCCAGACTAAAACCTGTTAAAGCAAAATGGCCAGCAAAAATATAAACCACAGGCAAAGTTGGCAGATAATCTGCGCCATAAAAAAATTTAACCAGCCCCGGAGCTAAAATGACAAACGCTAAAGTCAAATAAACCGAGATCACCCCGCCCACAATCATAGTTTGCATAAAACGCCTTCTTAAGGCCGCGTTACCGTAAGTTTTGGTTTTAGGGAACTGGACCGTCAGCAAGTTAGATATCGGAGAAATTAAAAGCATGGTTAAAGAAACATAACTATAAGCAATCCGGTAAAAAGCCACTTCAGCTGGAATTGCAAAATAACCCATCAGCATAGTTGGCAGCAAAGTACGTAAATTAACCAGGTTTTTATCTACAGCGATTTGAATGCCAGATTTAAAATATCCGCCAATTTTAACTTTAAACAATTCTTTAAAAATCTCAGACCACTTAGGTAAAATCAAATTAGTTTTTTGAAAATGGCTATACCAAACAACAGATAAAATTAACATTATGATGGCGGAAAATAATTGAGCATAAACCGCCCCCCAAATTCCCAAGCCCACCACTACGGCTAAAATAATGGCCAAACTGGTAAAAAATTGGTTTAAATTTTCCAAAATAGCGTACTTTTTCATCTGACGGCTGATTTGAAAAATAAGCATTAAAAATGTAAAACCAATTAATATAAAATTATTAATAAAAATAATTCTCGCCCACTGGCCCAAACTTTGATCATGATAGATCAAATCACCCAATAAAGGACTGATTAAAATGCCAACAAAGCCCAAGGTTATAAAAATAAAACCGGCAACTTTAAGGTAATAACAGATAATTTTTAAAACTGCTTGACGATCCTGGCGCTGATATGCTTCCGACATCAATGTAGCGGAAGCTGCATCCTCGCCCCAATTCATAAACAAACTAAAAGTTCCAACTAAAGAAAAAATTAAAAGGTACTGGCCGTAAAGTTCAGGTTGAAAAACCCTAGCCATCACCAAAGACGAAATAAAAGCCAGGCCTGTGCTAAAACCCGTACCAATTTGCAAAATGGCCACATCCTTTACAAAATGATGATGCAAATTATTTTTGATACTCTGCCACCACTCGTTCATATAAATTCAGGTAATTTAAGGCTAAGCTGGCCCAGTCGTGCTCTTTGGCCCAAGTTAAGGCCGCTTGGCTTATTTGAGAATATAAGTCTGGCTTAGTTAAAAGTGATTTAATTTGGTCAACAGCCTGGTTTTGATCATTAACCACAAACCCGGAAAAACCGTCTTTAATGGCCTCGCTGGCTCCGCTACCTTGCAGGCCAATAGCGGGTAACCCGGAAGCGGCTGCTTCCAAATAAACCAAACCAAAACCTTCAATATCACAGCCTACCTTTTTACTAGGCATTAAAAAAATATCAGACTCGTGGTAATACTTTCTCAAACTTTCTACTGTGATATTTGTCATAATTGAAACGTCCTTTAATTTATAGGCTTTAATAAACTGTTGAAGTTTATTAAAATAGTCAGCCGAATCAATAGTGCCAATAATATTATATTTAATTTCCGGAAAAATTGGTTTTAATTGTCTAAAAACCTCCAGACCAAACATTTGATTTTTTCTTTCCTTTAAACCGCCCACGCTTAAAAGCTGAGGCGGATTTTTAGCTCGCGCTCTTTTAAAACCGCTAAATTGATTGATCGACACACCGTTGTGAATAACTGTTAAATTGTTTAAACGCAAACGCTGGCGCAATTGATTCCTAGTATATTGACTGACGCAAATAATCTTATCGGCTGATTGATAGGCCGGCTGGTACAGCTTTAACAATCTGGTATTGTCTAAAGGCTTAATAAGATAAGTGCCGTGTCCGGTCAAAAAAAAGGGTTTTTTTAATTTATTTTTTATTATGCCGCCTAAATAAGCGTAAGGCTCATGTAAAACGTGGACTAAATCTACTTCTTTTAGGTATCTTTGAATTTTTTGATAATCCAAAAAAGCTTTACTTTTTTTAAAAGAGTCGTCGTAATACGAAAATAAATAGGCCTTGGCGAATAAAATATTCGGACGGCCCCGAGAAACAAAAACGACTGGCTGAAGACCATGCTTTTGAAGACTTACAATTAAATTTTTAGCGTAAACTCCCCAGCCATTGTCTTGATTAAGGTTATCGGCCAAAAAGGCGACTTTCATAAATTATTTGCGTTTTAAAACCCGCTTAACGGCTGTGAAAATATGCTTAGCGTCAAGACCGTATTTATGAAACAGCTCGGCTGGCTGGCCGGATTCGCCAAAAGTATCCTTAACGGCCACGAACTCCTGCGGCACCGGACAATGTTTTACCAAAACTTCGGCCACGGCGCTGCCCAGGCCGCCATAAGCCTGATGATCCTCAATGGTGACGATAGCGCCCGTTGCTTTGGCCGCCTTAACGATCGCCTGTTGATCAATGGGCTTAACCGTATGCAAATTAATCACGCCCGCTTTAAGGCCTAATTTAGCCAAAGCCAGGCTGGCTGCTAAGGCCTCGTACACCAAAGGTCCGGTGGCGATCAAAGTCAGATCACGCCCCGGCTGTAAAACCTGGGCCTGGCCGATGACAAATTTTGCCTCCGGCGAGGTAAAGAGCGGCGTCTTGGCGCGGCAGAGCCTTAAATAAAAAGGTCCCTTTTTACGGGCAATGGCCAGAGTGGCTTTTTTAGCTTCCAAGCCATCGGCCGGCGAAATTACCGACATATTGGGAATAACTCTCATGGTAGCAAGGTCTTCCAAAGCTTGATGAGTGGCGCCGTCTTCCCCGACCGACAAGCCGGCGTGAGAACCAATAACCTTGACGTTGGCGTTGTTGTAACCGATACTAACCCTAATTTGTTCCCAGTTCCTGCCGGGATTAAAAGCGGCAAAGCTGCTAATAAAGACGGTCTTGCCGGACAAAGCCAAACCGGCGCCAACACCGGCCATATTCTGTTCAGCCACGCCGACCTGGAAAAATCTGTCCGGGAAAGCCGCCTGAAAATCAGTCATATTCAAAGAACCGGTTAAATCGGCGCATAAGGCGACAATATTTGGATCCAGCTTGGCTGCCGCCAGTAAACCCTCGCCAAAGCCCTGCCTGGTTGCCTGAGCTTGCAATTTTTCCCTATTTTGCCAGTTTTTTCGCAACATGTTGTAAGGTTAATAATTCTTTATTCAGCTGATCAAGCGCCTCTTTGGCCTGCTCCGGCTTAGGCGCGTTGCCATGCCACTGGTAATCGTTTTCCATGTACGTCACCCCTTTGCCGGGGATAGTCCTGGCAATAATCACCGTGGGTTTGGAGCGTTCCCAGCCGGCCGCCTGCAGGGCCTTAAGGATCTCTGAAAAATTATGGCCGTTAACGGTCATCACCTTAAAATTAAAAGCCCGGTATTTAGCGGCTAACGGGTTTAAGGGCATGACTTCGTCGGAACGGCCGTCTATTTGAATATTGTTTCTGTCTAAAATAACCGTCAAATTATTGAGTTTATATTTGGCGGCCAATAAATAAGCTTCCCAGCACTGGCCTTCATTTATTTCTCCGTCGCCCATGAGGCAGTAAACCCGATAAGATTTTTTATTGAGTTTGGCGGCCAAAGCCATGCCCACGGCCACGGAAATTCCCTGACCCAAAGGTCCGCTGGAACACTCCATCGCCGGAAAATCGTGCAAACTGGGATGTCCCTGGAGCGGACTACCGAATTTTCTTAATGTTTTCAGACGTTGAACCGGAAAATAGCCGGCTCGGGCCATGGCCGCGTATCTAACCGGCACAATGTGGCCGTTGGATAAAATCAAGCGGTCCCGCTCAGGCCACAAAGGTTTTTTAGGATTATGTTTTAAAACTCCAAAATACAAAGCCGTCAAAATGTCGGTCATGCCTAAAGAACCGCCGGGATGCCCGGAACCGGCCGCCGTAATCATTTTAATAATGTCCTGCCTGATGATATTGGCCTGGATTTTTAATTGGTTCTCTTTTTGCTTGTTCAGCATGACTTTATGGCCGCTTTTAATTTTTTAACCGTAGACGCATAATCGGCCGCCTGCAATAAAGCGCTGCCCACGGCCGGGCTGTTAACGCCGGCCGCGATAATCTGCTTAAGATTAAAATCTTTAACGCCGCCGTCAACCTCAATTTCAATATCCTCAGCCAGCTGCCTAAGCTGCCGGATTTTTTCATACGATGCCTCAATAAACCCCTGGCCGGACCAGCCCGGTTGCACCGTCATCAGCAGAACAATCTCAATCTTATCCAAATAAGGCTTGAGCTCGGTCAAAGGCGTTTCCGGATTCAAGGCCAAGCCGGCTTTAGCTCCCCGCCTTTTAATTTCTGCAATAATTTCCCCTGCGCTGTGCCCGACCGGCTCAAGATGAAAAATAATCCTGGAGATTTTGGGGGAGCTGACTTTTTTAATAACGCTTAGGGGATCGTTAACCATTAAATGAAGCTCAAAACTGGAAACTGTTTTAATTTTCTGCAATTCCTCAATATCGTAATAGGTGGCATGGTCAACAAACTGCCCGTCAATGGCGTCAATTTGCAAAACCGGGAAGTCATTTTCCGTTAGTCTGATTTTTTCCTTAAGTTCCGCCAGACTGTGAACTAGGATAGCGGGAATTATTTTAGTCTGCATACAAGGCGAGAGATTATGATGGCGCGAGCCTGACAATGTTTAGAGCTTGAATCTTTTAACCAACGGCAGGCTGTCTGATTCGGGTTATAGACTAACCGCGTGAATTGTGCGTTTGCCAATCGGCTAAAAATTTTTTCAGGCCCTGATCTGTCTGCGGATGCTGGAACAGCTGCTCAAAAATTTTATAAGGCATGGTCACGGCGTCCGCGCCAACCAAAGCGCAGTCAATCACCTGGCGATGGGAGCGGATGCTGGCGGCCAGAATCTGAGTCTCTAACTCATAAATATCATAAATGCTTCTGATCTCCTTCAGCAGTTTCTGCGAATTTTCTCCAATATCGTCTAAACGTCCCAAAAATGGGCTGACATAGGTGGCGCCCGCTTTAGCCGCCAATAAAGCCTGAGAGGCGGAAAAACACAAGGTCGCGTTGGTTTTATAACCCAATTTAAACATCTCTTTTAAGGCTTTAATGCCAGACGGGGTAATCGGCACTTTAATGGTGATGCTGGGGTGCAACTTGGCTAACGGCTTGGCTTCTGCCAACATGCCCTGAACTTCGGTGCTGGTGACTTCCGCGCTGATGGAAACGTCTTTTCTGTTTTCAAAAATTTCAATAATTTCTTTCAGCACTGTCATAAAATCCCTGCCCTCTTTGGCGATCAAAGAAGGATTGGTGGTCACGCCGTCAATGACGCCTACAGCGTAAGCTTTCTTAATTTCCTCAACGTTACCGCTGTCAATGAATAGTTTCATAGGTTAATAAATTAACAAGCGTTAAAAACTTATAATTTTTTATCAATAAATCAGCAGCTGGCGAAGGATTTTATATAACTTTAGGGTGGGGTTCGGAGTGTTGGATAAATTGGGTAATACGCGCCGCTCTCGCCTGCCAATCGTACTTTTGAACGTCAAGATAAGCCTGGTCGGACAACTGCCGGGATAATGCCGGATGAGTCAGCGCCATTTTAACGCCATCGGCCATGGCTTGAGGATCGCCAGCTTTGACCAGAATGGCCCTGCTCTCATTGAGAATCTCCCGAAATGAGGGCAAATCCGAAGCCACAATCGGACGTTTGGCGGCCATATATTCAAACAGCTTCATGGGGGAGGTGTAATGCTTGGAAAGATCAGTTTCCGCGCTACCGGTCAGCACCAGCACGTCGGCCGCTTTTAACCAAATAGGCATCTCCTGGTACTGGCGATGGCCTATTATTTCCACCCTTAAATTTTCCGATTTTACCTGCGATTTAAACTTTATTATATCATTTTCCGTACCTCCCGTAAAATAAACCCGGCAGGTTAAAGGCAGGAAAGCCGAAGCTCTGGCTAAAACCTCAGCGCCTTTCCAGGGATAAAGGTGCCCCAGATAAACAACCGCCGCTTCGTTTTGCGGCAAGCCGAGTTTTCGCTTAGCCTCGTGCTTATCCAGTTCAATGTCAAACTGCCTTAAATCCACCCCGTCAGGGGCGAGCAAAACGTTTGCCTGAAATTTTTGCACCTGTTCTTTTAGCTTGTGGGTGATGACGACCACTCCCTTGACCCTCTTTAAACATTTATAATAAAACCGGCTCTCAGAGTAAACATGAGTCTCTAAAAAAATATTTTTGTGGTACCGGCCGGCCAGGTTCGCCAGCAGATGCTCACGGGTATATAAAATTTCCGGCTTAAGCCGTTGAACCAGTCTTTTGACGCGGGCGTTAAAAACCAACGTTTCCAAATAAAACCCCAGCCGGCCCAATAAAAAATCCCAGCCGATTAAATTTAGGGAATTAAGCCGGATAATTTTAAAATTTCTCTTAACCTGGTAGTAATTAAAAATATCCTCCTTTAGCGGAGTGAATTTTTTGGGTACGACCAAAGTCACGGATAAATCCTGATTGGCCAGCGCGGCGCACATTTTGGCTATCTGGACGCCATGGGCTTTTTCCGTTGGTATGCGGATGTTGGCTAAATAAAATAACTGCATTTTATTTTTTCCGGGCTAAGTATTGGATAAACAGGCTCTTGGTTTTGGCGCCGGGCTTAAAATCATGATAAATTTTTTCTATCTCAAAATCTTTAGAAAGAATGTCCAGCATGTCTTTGAGGTAAACCGGATATAAATCCAGTTTGCTCCAGATTTTTTTGGACTTGTCGTAATAATGCAAGACCACCACCGTTTCGCTGATGTAGGCGGGAAAAACCAGAATTTTTTTCTGAAAGCCGTGGTAATAAATCGTCTGAGCAAATGTGAATTTATTGAATATTTCTTCAATGGGCAAATTCATCAACGACAAGATGTAGTCGTAATTTCGGGAATCAATAAACAAATAACCGCCCCGCCTGATCAGCCTGGCAAATTTGCCGATAACGCTTTGCTGGGCTTTTTTGGTGTAATCCCTGGTACCGCCGCCGATATAAGTTAAAGAATTGCCGATCAGCATCGCCCAATCAAACAAATGGGTGTATTCCGGCACGGCGTATGGCAGATCAATCCAATTGGCTTTGTGAATCTGAATATCCAGTTTTTCTTTTTTAAACAACGTTCGTGACTGCCTGATAAACTCATCATCAACTTCATTGGCCTCGGCGCAGGCCGGCGGATAATTTTTTTTACGCAAAGTCCTGACAATGCCCGATAAATCATTACCGCCTCCCAGGCCCAAATCTAAAAGGCTTTTTAATTTTTTTTCTTTGATCAGCTTGGCAAAAAATTCCATTTCGCTTCGCCTGACCCCGCCTTTAAACTCAGGGTAAATTTTAGCTTCCCAATTAACGTATTTATAATCGGAAAACTCTCCTATGGGGTTGCTGATGTACGGCAAGGTGTTAATAAAAGACATAGGCATTATTACTTATCCGCGATCTTAAACATTTGTTTGAGCCTGTCGGAATAAGTATGCTCGGCTAAAGACCTGTTAAAACCGGCCTGAGCGATTTTTTCCCGCTCCTTTTCGTGGCTCAAATAGTATTCCGCCTTTTTTCTTAAATCCTGAACGCCGTTAAACACCACAACTTCTTCGCCGTCGGTGAACAGCCGGTAAATATCATCTTTAACGGGATCATTAAGCAAAAACGAACCGGCGGCCGTCACTTCAAACGGCCTTAAATTCAGGCCCTCTTCAACCTCTATCTGCTGATCAATATTAACCACAATTTTGCTTTGACGGTAAATATTAAACATTTTTTGATCATCAACGGTGCCGCGGTAAAATTTGGCCAAAGATGTTTTGAGCCAGTTTTGATTGCCCCAAATGTGCAAATCCAAATCCGTTAAAACGCTTAAGTAATCCACCCGGGCGTCATACAGGCCCGGTTCATAACTGCCGATAAAAACAATATCGTATTTATACTCTGAACGAGGCTGATAAACTGCTGATGTGTCTAAATTAGCGGCAAAAGGCAGATAATAACAATTGTTCCGGCCCAAAGCCTTAAGCCGTTTCAAAATATAGGGATCGTAAGTAAAAAAATAGTCATAAGCCGCAGACAAAATTTCAATGGAATGCCAATTGGTAGTGGCATCGGGAAACCAATTGATGGTCTTAACCCCCAAAGCGCTAATCTGACAGATAACCTCACTGGACAAAGGCTTGCCTTTTAAGACTAATAAATAATCAGGCTGTGCATCTTTAATAACCTTGATTAATTTACGGCCGATATTTTTTTCCGCCTTAACCACTAAGCTCATTTTAAATTTAGAAAATTGATTGGTTAGCCTAACCAAAATATCATTATTCCAAATTGCCTTGTTCCAAATATCAAAAAATTCAACCTTGTAGCCCAGGTGCCTCAAATAACGCCAAGACGGTTCGGTAAAAACAGACTGTTTAGTGGAAGCAAGTATAACTTTACTGGCCATAATATTCTTGAATTTTAGCGGTGATGTATTTAATCTGGTCGTCGGCTAGTTTGGTGGAAGACGGCAGCCACAAGCCCTCTTGAGATAGCTTTTCGCTGACCGGATAACTGCCCGCAAGATGGTAAACCGGCTGACTGTGCAAGGCCGGATAAATCGGCCGGGAGCCGATATTATTATCTTTTAAAAATTCCTGCAATTTGTCCCGCTCAGGCACAAAGATTTCCATAAACCACGGCGCGACTTCCGTCAAATCCGTGGCGATCATCTTGACCCGGCTGACGTCTTTAAGGCCCTCTTGGTATAAACGCCACATCTCTTTTTTGCGTTCCACCCTGCCCTTAAGTTTGGCAAACTGCGCCAGGCCGAAAGCGGACTGCAGATCGGTATATTTAAAATTCCAGCCCATCTCTTCGTAATGGTCGGCGCCGCCTTCGGGGCGCCCGAAATCTTTAAGCTTGCGGATTTTTTGGTAAAGTTTTTCGTCATTCGTCAACAAAGCGCCGCCCTGGCCCATAGTAATAATTTTGGGCACGCTGAACGACAAACTGCCGATGACGCCGTAAGTGCCCAAATGCTGGCCCTGAAACCGCGAACCCAGCGATTGCGCCGCGTCTTCAATCAAATGAAGCTGACGCGCCTGACAAATGGCTTTAACTTTATCCAGCTGCCCGCCGCGGCCGTTAATGGAAACAAAAATCACGGCCTTGGTTTTTTTGGTAATGGCCGCCTCTAATTTTTCCGGATCCAGATTCAAGGTCTGATCAACATCGGCAAAAACCGGAGTGGCGCCCGCCAAAACCGCGGCGTTGGGCGTGGCCACCATGGTATAATCAGGCACAATGACTTCATCGTCTTGGCCGACCTCTACCGCTTTTAAGGCTAAAAACAGGCTAATGGTGCCGTTTTGCACAATGGAACAGTACTTTGAGCCAGTATAGGCGGCTATGGCCTCTTCCAGCTCTCTGGTTTTTTTAAACTCCATGATAAAACCGCCGGAATCAAGGTAATCCATCACCGCTTTTTTTTCCTCCGCGCCGTAATCAGGCTCCATCTGCATGATGAAATCCATAAAATTAATTTTAAATGATAAATTTTAAATTGTGAAAAAATAGTAATCTGGAAATTCTTTAGCAACGGATAATTCGGGCTTTAAAATTTTCTATATTCCCTTTTCATTTTATTAACGACTTTTCTAGAAAACTGCTGCACCTGCGTTTTCATTTGATTTACGACCCCCTGCCATTCCCCGACCTTGTCTGCTTCCACATTCAGGCTGACCAAAACGCCATTTTCATAATCACCGCTGGGAACATAAGCCATGGAATGATCGGGATAGTCTTTATGAATGGTCAGACGCCAATCATAGCGCCTGACGTTCCCAAAGCCGGCGGACTCCAGCAATCTTTTTAAACTTTTAAAATCATAAATGGTTTTATGATGTAAAAGCCGCCTTTGGCCGTCTGTATGCCTGATATCCATTAAACCGTAGATGGTTCCCTTGAATAAATCGAGGTCATGATATTTTTGATAAGCCTTAACCAATCCTTCAAAATCAGGAACGGCCAATCGCAAAGTGGCGCCAGGCTGTAAAACACGGTGCCATTCCCGTAAAACCTGCGGGGCGTCCTCATCGGCAAAATATTCCAAAACATGGCTGGCGTAAATCAGTTCGGCCGACTGATCGGCAAAACAAGACAGGTCATCAACTTGCCTTTTGTAATCAATATGCGGATAATCGGCTAAATCAACGTTAGTAAAGCCGGGTATATCCCTTTTCCAACAGCCTAAATGTAGTTTCATAATAATTTTATCAATTCGTTGGGCGGATGGAGAAATAGGTGATGAGATTAATGGGTGAATGGGCGCTCAGAAATCAGAAAGTAGATAAATAACCAGATGCCCCATAATCTAATCCACCCGATCACCTAATCTACCGGACAATCAGCCTCTTATCTTTTGCCGTTCCCAGATAAGGTCCATTTTTAACTTCCAGTACCTGAGTGTTGTCTGCCAAAATTTCATAACCATGGCCGCCGGCTAAGCAAATGATAAAATCGCCGGCGTTAACCTCAACCGACTTAATCAACTGATCATTATTTTCACCGTAAAAATCCGCCCTCAAACTGCCTGATTTTAAATAAATCACTTCCTGAGTGCGGTTAACGTATCTGGCAGCCAATAAATGGTTATGCGCTTTTAAAATCTGGCCCTTTTGGTAATGCCAGGTGCCTACCTGAATAAAATCCTGGTCCTGACTGTAAAAATTAAGGCCTGCTTTAAAATCGCCGGCCCTGGCAATCATGGCCAAGGTCAAATCGCCGTCTTTGATTAATTCTGGTTCCATGTTAGTAATGTTAAATGTTGATAGATAGGGATAACCACCGATTAAAATGACTGATATAGACTGATAATGTACGGATAAATTATCCGCAAATAATCCGTAAAACATCCATACTAAATCCGTATCATATTAGAGATGATTAAATTAATTCTGTTGAAAAATAGTTGATTAATTTAGCTAAGTTAAGCGAATAAATTACCGTTCTTTGAGATAATTCTCGTGTATGAACAAAATACACGAGAAAACATCGCCTTGTTGCCGGGTGAAAATATACAAATATGGCAACAAAAGAAGGCAAT
>LCKE01000010.1 GCA_001001205.1 Parcubacteria group bacterium GW2011_GWF2_45_11
ACCAATCATGCCATCCGTGATATCCGCAGACCGCGACGTGGTCACGTTTCGTGAAAGCGCGCGAGACGCGAACCGCGCCAGCGGTTCCGTCGGATCCATTTTTCCCGAAGCGGACTTTTTCAGCACACGGAACCATCTCGATAATTTTTTTCGCGACTTCGATTTCAATTGAGTGTGGCAATGAGAAAAGAACCCCCTTTTCCATTTGCGCGCGCACGGCTTCGTCCACGTCCGGATCACAGTAACCGAGCGTAACGGCCGCAAGGCTGTTCACGAAATCAATATATTCGTTGCCGTCCACATCCCAGACCTTGCTACCTTTCCCCTTTTCAATAAAAAAGGGCGACACGCCGTGCGGGTACTGGGTTTTGCTCTTGCTAAATGTCTGCGTGCCAAGCGGAATGACTTTCAACGCCGCGGCGAGATATTCTTCTGATTTTTGATAATTTTGCTTTATCATAAAATTGTCTGCTTCAACCCCGCATTGCGCATGTGGCCGCTGTTAAGTTGAATAAGTCCTGGCTCGCTGGCTAAAAAATCCAGGACATCCTGTGTCGTAAAGGCCGGATTTTTCGGATAGAGCGATTCATAAATCCGGGTAACCAGTTCAAAGTCTTCAGGTTCGTCTACGGTCCAGCGCAGCTGAGATAAATCTTTTTTGTCACGGAAATCGCCCAAGCTAAATCTTTCCGGGTGGTGATAAAAATACGGCGTCACATGTTCCCGTTCCAATTTCGATTTGGCCGTGTGCCAGGCTTCTTCGAGACAAGAAAACCGCACAACCTCGATGTCGAGCCCGTCCGGATAAGTAGGTTTGAGGATGTTGCTGGAATAATCAAAGTTGCCTTTTAGATGAAACTCGATAAGTTGGTCGATTAATTCCGGATCCACCAAAGGACAATCTCCGGTGAGTCTCACAACGTGGTCCGGCTTTTTAGCGCGGGTCGCTTGATAAAAGCGGTCCAGCACATCGTCCAAGCTTCCGCGAAAACATTCGACTTTGTTTTTCTTGCAGGTCTCTTCGACCACATTGTCTGTGAGATCTGAACTCGTAGCCAGCACCAATCCATTTAATTTCTTTGCGCGGTGGATTCTTTCTACCTGACGAATCACCATCGGAACTCCGAGAATCGGGCGCAGGACTTTCTGCGGTAGACGTTTCGATGACGCACGCGCCTGTAGGATTCCGAGAATCATTTGCGCCCTCCTGCAACTTTAAGCGCTGGCCAGAAAGTGGGGTTCACCATTTTTTCATCTTGACACGCGAAATCACGAAAGCCGATTACTTCCATCGGGCGTGCAATCAAGGAAAACGCACGATTGATTTCTTCCCATTCCGGCAACGAAGAGACTCCGACAATTCCGTAATCCACGCCCAATCCAGAAGCAAAACTCAAAGCCCCTTGCAAAGGAGTGAGACCTTTAGCCTTCAAGGTTTTGTGGTAGCGAGCAGCCGTTGGACGCAGCGGTTCAAAATAATCCGGTAAAGAATCCTGAAGCAAGAGGCCCTGAAGGAAAATAGAACGCATGTGGATTTCTATTTTCCGGCTTAGAAGCTCTTTCAGTGTTCCGTCTTGAATAAAACGCTGATCAAAAACATTTATAGGAAGTTGAATAATATCGAGGTCGTATTTATTGAGAATCTTCCGGGTCTCCTCCGGATCGTAGACAGAAACGCCGATTTTTTTGACAAATCCTTCCTTCTTCAACAAAGAAGCGTCCGCATAAAGCTTTGGGCCTGATCCGGAAAGCAAATCCTGCGGCCGGTGAAAAAGAAGGCCGTAAAGTTTTTTCTGCTTCAAACGCTCGAGTGACGTTAAGAAAGAATAACGGAGATCACCCCCCGTCTTAGTCACAATTTTAAACTTGTGATTGGCGGGCAGTATCTTTCCTAAAACCATTTCACTTTCTCCATAAAGAGCGGCGGTGTCCAAAAGATCAATCCCTCGGCTTTGTGCATTGGCAAGAATGGCCTTAGCTTCGATTTCCAGAATTTTTCCGCGGGAATTGGTAACGCCATAATCCAATCCGAATTGGGCCGTGCCGAGCGCTAATTTCATGCCGCCACCTTTCCCCGGAATTGCTGAAACATTTCGATCAAGTGACTGAGTGTTTTGGTCTTTTGCTCAAACAGAAAAAGCAGGGGCGAAGAAACCACCAGAAAAATGAAACCTTTTCCAAACGCAGCCCAATAAACATTCGAGCCGCTCACGAAGCGATCGATGAGAAAAATGGCCGTGAAGGAGTAGGCCACCAGCCCAAGCATTTCCGTGATCTTTACCAGCATTTCATTCAGGGTCATGATTTTTTGGATCGCAAGCACATAGAGTCCGAATCCATAAATAAAAAAACTGATCACGGTGCCAATCGCAACCCCGATCAGTCCCCATCCGATTTTTACGAAGAAAACATTAAGGGTAAAATTGATCCCGAGCGCGGCGATCACGACCGGAATATTGACAAGGTATTTATCAATCGCAATGAGATAACTGTAAGCAAATGAGCCTATTAATAGGAAAAAGGTGCCTATCAAATAGATTTTCATAGCCGGAAGCCCGGGAAGATATTTTGGCAAAAAGACCTGGGCGAGCAATGTGATCCCGAAAATTGCCATCCCCGCAAGAAAAGGACAGAGGATTGAAAACCCGAATACCGGTGTGAGCAAGTAACTTTTGATCCCTTCCGGCGTTCCGCCTTTACGGCCGTAATCCTGCTGCATATTCGGATACCACACGTGCGAGAACATATTCGGCAGCGAGTACACATATTGAGTGGCCATGCTGCCCAAAGTGTACATGCCCAAGCTCGCAAAACCTAGATACCGGGCGATGATCCAGTCGTCCGCGCTTTTGAGAAATTCTCCGAGAAAAGTGGCTAGCACCAGAGGCACGCCCAGTTTTAATTCCTGCCATAGAGCTTTGGAATTCCAATAGCGCGCAAAGTGATACGGATGGCTTCTATAAATCATTCCAATGCAAATGGCGGTGACGACCGTCGTTCCGGCCATGAGTCCGTATATGTTCCACCACCGCACCAAGGCAAAGGTCATGATCAATCCCGCGACGGCATTTACAATAATCAGGTGGCTCAGAAGAACAAATTTTTTGTCCGAGCGCAAAAGATTGAGGAGCAAATCATAGAACCTTTGGATCAAAAGAAAACCGGAAAGGAAGGCGATACCAATAGAAACCGGACGGTCGAGTGTCTTTCCTTTGATCGCGAGATAACACACTAAAATCACGATCGGGATCAGTGACATGGTCATCGTAAAGGTGAAGACCATGTCTTTAAGTTTTTCCGCGCTTTCGTTCTCCCCTTTACCACGAAGGATCGGATAATTGCGCGCCATGGCTTTTGTAGTGCCGAAGCTGGCATAGCCGCAATATCCCAAAATGATTTGCAATAAACTCCAAATGCCCATGCCCGCCGGACCGAGAAAACGGCGTAGCGCGACACTATTGACTATACCAAATCCCTGCGCGATATAGTTCGCTATGCTGTAGTAAGTCGTATCTTTCAGGAGTTGCTTCTTATGCTCGTGTTCCATCACGACCCCTGCGCCATTAAAGACCCAACGCTGTCGGCCCGAAGCGGAAGCCGGTGAATGTATACGGAAGGATCCGGAGTTTTAAGAAACTGATCAAGTTTCTGGACAGCTTCTACCGCAGTTGAAAACGGTTGTAGAGTAGGGCCGAAATACTTAAACATTTCCGGCGTAATCATGGATTCCGAAAACTTCGCGTAAAGCGCCAAGGTCGGCAATTGGGCAGCCGTGGCTTCAAAAAGTACAGTCGTAGGCCTATCAATGAAGACAGCGTCTACGGCATTCAAATATTTATGCGCATGACGAGTCGTGATCACGGAAATATTCTTGTACTGTTTTCTTTTGATATAAGGAAGGATAGATTTGTCGGCAAATGCCCGGATGGTCAAGGCATGTTTAAAAACAAAATGATAATCAGTTAACTGGCCCATCATATCTAAGAGTTGCTTTTGATATTCAAAATACCAAAGCGACGGATAAACCATAGCATTAAAATACCGGCCGTGCGCAGAAAGTTTGGCTGGGAGATAAAGAACTTTTTTGGGTGGCCACTGGCGACGTTTAATTTTAGCTATCCGTTCAAGCCTTTTCAAATAATGAGGCGCTTGATAAATTTCGCATCCATTCAAATAGGGTTCCTTAGAGACAGCTGAGCGGAATTTATTCTCGGAAAATCCGTCCGTTGTGGCATAATAATCAAACGGCAAAAGATCCGTGACATGCCAAACTCTGTCATAAAAAGGATCGATACCATGCTGGACGCCTAATGCTTTTGTTTTTCCGTTTAAACGAGCCGCAAGCATCGCGCTTTTGGAAAAAATGTCGGAACTTGTATGACTAACCATCCAGGCGACCTGATGCTTCTCAAAAAAATCTTTGAACTGGTGAGTTTTCAAAATAAGTTCTTTGCACGTTTCTTCTAAATAAATCCGAAAAAATCGCAGCAGGATATCACTAATATCCACGCCGGCCCGTTCACTGATCCACTCAAAAATCCGGCCTGCGTTTGCCGCCAGTTGTTGGGAAGCATGCTGAAGCTGAAAAATCACCTCATCGTTCGAAGAAGAATCCATAACAGGAGTTCTGAAATCATATAGGAGGCGACGGGCCCTTAAATCATAAATCTTATCGCCGGAAAGCAAGTAGACGTTAAATCCTTCTTTCAAACAGACGGCAATGACTGGGTTTAAGTGAAAACTTCCCGAATGAACAAACAAAACATTTTTTCCCCAACCTTTCTTAAGACAATTTGCAGCACCGGCAATTTTAATAGAAAGCAGGGTTGGATAGATAGATTCGTATCCCTTCTGTTTAAGGAGAGAGAAAAAGGAAAGGGCACCTTTTTGTTTCGCAGGTCCATGGGCCGGTCCGAGTATTTCTTCACCAAACAAGTGAATGCGTAAGTTTCGATTATATTTTTGACAAATTTTTGGGAGCAAATCTTCAAAACAGCTTGCACTTTCATCATGCTTCAAATCCTGCATGGTCGTAAGCGCCGGAATCCTTTTCCTTACATAAATAATTTCGCCGTTAGGATCCAGTTTTGAGATTAGTTGGCTTAACAAGAAACACTGAATAACCAGTGGATCCACTAAATATTTAATCCGGTTAAAAAAAAGTTGGCCAAAGCGGATACCGTTTACCTTGGCATAAGGAATTTGATCTTGTAAGAACTTATCAAATCCATCCAGCCACTGAAGTTGCGAAAAAAAATATTCATTTTCATTTTTCCGCAGATCTTCCTCGCGATAATAATCTTCGATAATCTTATAAGAAATCTTGGCTTCTCCTAAATAATAGGAAGCCACGGACGTCAAGGAAATGATAACTCCATCGTCATATGAAAGCGAGGGATCATAATGTTCAACAAGATAATAGCGGAGATTGTTCATAAATGTGGGTTATGGGTGTATCTTGTCCCAAATATTGTCTTTCACCCATTTACCGTTTTCTTTACGCCATACGCGCGGATCCCTAAACCCATCGGCAACACGCCAAAATTCATCTTCTTTCATTCCGACATAGTTAAGCCAGTAATAGACGTCCTTGGAAACTATGTGATCGTGCTTGCGCACCATCTCGATTCCCTGTGCGCGGGTCATGTAACCAGTGCGAATGTCTTTCGAGGCGTGATCCGACGCTCGGCCGTAACCGAACTTCACATATTTCAGAAGATCGTGCGCACCATTTTCATAGCGGTCATCGAGATTGGAGATTTTCCGGTACGTGCGTTCGAACGGAGCATCCGCCGTTTTCCATCCGTATTTTTCCTGGATCATCTTGGCGTGCCAGTTCGGGTCCCACTTGAAAAAGTTTCCGATATAAATCCCGCGCACGCCAACTTTGAGGATATCTTCGTCCGTCGGATATTTGGCCCACAGGACATCTTTTTCCGTGAGTTTTTCCGTGGAATCGTTCAGCATATTGTACCATTCGAACCCGCGGAGGTCGTGTTCGTGGCGCACGCGTGCGCTGAATTCCACAAAATCTTCCGGCTCATACATCCCGGAAATGTCCCAGTTGGTTTCACCCCAAACGACAAGCGGTACGTTGTACTTCACTGCCATTTGGATGGGCACCGTGAAAATCCCGCAGTGCGCGTGCCAGTTCATATCGCCCATTTTCCGGAAGCATAAACGGTTGAGTTTTTTGAGTACCTCGACGCTCGGGCCGACGACAATATGGTCCGCGTCAAAGATGTGGCGCATGCGGTCGCGGTTGTAATCACCTTCCGGCAGATAATTATTGCCGTGATATGTGACGAGCAAAGGCTTGAACCCGTATTCGGTCACCATTTTGTGGATCTGATAATAGCTATCCTTGCCGCCGCTTACGGGAATGACGCAATCATAATTGGATTTATTATTCTTGAGTATTTCCTCTAAGAGCTGCTCGAACTTTTTCTTGCGGCGGTCCCAGAAAGGCTGATCGAGCTGCTCAAATTTTTCAAAGGTCCGGCACGCGCTGCAGATCCCTTCTTCATCAATAAAAAGGTTCACAGCCACTTCCGGATAAACGCAACGCTTACAGTACCGCATTCTTGACCTCCCGTGGATCAAAGAGAATTAAGTCTGGCGGCCGAACATTATAATGACGTTCGTACAGATATTGTTTAGCGACATATACGCTCTGATCGTAATAATGAAAAATATTGGCAGCCGCGATCGCGTCCACTTGGGTCTTATCGAGCGCTTCGGCAAAATGTTCCCACTCGCCCACGCCGCCCATGGCGATCACCGGAATTTTCACGGTCTTAGAAATTTGGTCTAGTAGCGGAATGTCATAACCCGTGCGTGCACCGTCGCGGTCAATGGAATTGATCAGGATTTCTCCCGCGCCGCGGGATTCCACTTCTTTTGCCCAATGAAGCGCATTCCATCCCGTCGATACTTTACCGCCGTCTTTAAAGATACGCCAGGTACCTTCAGAGTCAAGGCGCACATCGATGGAAACCACGATACACTGCGAGCCGTACTCTTTGGCTGCCTGCGTAACAAACTCCGGTGTTTCTATCGGTTTGGTATTGATACAGACCTTGTCCGCTCCGGATCCGACGCGCAGCGCTATATCCTGAAGCGTACGGATTCGTCCACCGATCGTGATAGGCATCAGGCATTCCTTGGCCACGTCGCGAATAATTTCCTCAATCGTGTGCCGATTCGGATGGCCTTTGTCATCGCGCTTCATGTCATACTCGCCTTCACGCGTGATATCGATGAAGATGAGTTCGTCGGACGCCCAATTGCTGAGACGGCGCACGGACGTGATCGGGTCTCCCAGATTTTGATAGCGGGAAAACGACTTGCTCTGAACGAGCCAGCCGTTTTTCAAGAGTAGCACCGGAATCAAACGGTTCTTTTTCATAGATTCAGAAAATTCTTTAACAAGAGAGATCCGGCCTTTTGACTTTTTTCCGGATGAAATTGTGCACCAAAGATATTTTCCTTTTCAATCACTGCGCAAAAGTCTCCGCCATAATCACAGGTCGCCGCAATTACGTCAACATTTTTCGGGATAAAATGAAAGCTGTGAACAAAATAAAAATCTACTTCGTCGCTCAAGCCCTGCAGAAACGGGGATTTTTTTTTAACGACTTTCAAATTGTTCCATCCCACATGCGGAAGACGAAGATCCTTGACCTCTAACCGTTTCACCTCGCCGGGAATCCAGGTTAACCCTGCATGGTCCCCAAATTCGTAGCCGCGATCGGCCAAGAGTTGCATGCCGAGGCATATCCCCATAAATGGCCGTTGATTTTTGAGTGCATGGGTGCGCATCGCATCGATAAGGTTTAATTTCGTTAAATGTTCCATTCCTTCGCCGAAAGCCCCAACACCGGGAAGTACAAGTCGCTCCGCATTGGCAATTCCTGCGGGGTCCCTGGAAATCTTGACATCACATCCGGCGACCTCGAAAGCATTGGCCACGGAAGTAATATTGCCCATGTCATAATCGATTAACATTACGGATTTCATTCTTGGAATACCTGGATCCTTGCGTTCCCTTCTTCAGTCACATAAAGTTGGCCCTTTTTGTCGGCACAAACATTCGTAGGCGTCACAAACTCTCCGGTATTGGAACCATTCTCTCCAAATGAAAATAAAAGGTTACCTTCAGGACTAAACTTCAATATCGAATGGTGCGTTATTTCCGCAACCCAAATAGCACGATGATCATCCACAAAGACCCCAAGCGGTTCTATGAGTTGCTTAGGGTTCACCATGCGGATCAGCGATCCTTCAGGATCAAAGACCTGGATGCGCCCATTTTTGCGATCCGCGACGTAGATATTTTCGTCCGCATCGAGCGCAAGACCATGAGGGAGGCAAAATTCTCCGGGATTACCCCCCTCTTTTCCCCACGCCTTGAGAAAATGCCCTTGGGGACCAAATTTTTGGATCCGGTGATTCTTGTAATCCGCCACATAGATATTTCCGCTTTTACCAACCCGAACACACACAGCACCCATAAATTCCCCTTGGCCCGAGCCTTGCGATCCAAACTGTAAAAGCCGCTTACCCTTGGGATCAAACTTTGAAACCATATTCCCATGGAGATCTGTCACATAAAAATTTCCTTCGGGATCGAGCGCAACAGAATGAGGGTTGGGCAGACCCGGGAAAGAGCGCACCACTTTGTCCTGACTGAAATGCAAAACTTGGTTATTTCGGTAATCCGGGATCCACAGGTCATCGTTTTGCAGGGCCAAGTCATAGACTGAGTTAAGTTCAGGAGCTGTTATAGTTTTCACAAACTTTAGTTCCCCACCGCTCACTTTTTGCGTATTCATAAATAAAATCATGTTCAAGATAAAAAGTCCGATCCGCCTCATATTTTTTAATGCCAAGTTCAAATCCTCACTGCTCAAAACATCGGTGAACAAGGAGAAGAAGTATTCGATTTTTTAAGAATAACATACGGGACGCATATCGAGTGTGCTATCAAATTTGTAATTCGGAATACGGTGCATTTTATCTTCCTAAGAGCTCCAGAACTGTCTGAACGACATAGCGGACTTCGGAATCCTTCATTGCCGGAAATAGCGGCAAGGTGAGCGCCTGGTCGTAATACTTTTCCACTTCAGGAAAGTCTCCTTTACGGTACCCAAGTTTCTGATAATAAGGTTGACGATGAATAGGAATGTAATGCACTTGCGGAATAATTCCGCGACGCAGGAGCTCGGCAAAAAGTTTTACCCGCGATAATCTCGCTTGAGAAGTCAACTGCAAAATATAAATATGGTGGGCGGGTTTGGAATCCGGAAAATTTTTACGAAGGACAATTCCTGGAAGTTTTGCGAAAGCACGGTCATAAAAGGCCGCGATCTTTGTGCGGCGTTTAATCCAGCTTTCCACGCGGTGGAGCTGGCTCAAGCCGAGCGCGGCCTGAAAGTCCGTGATGCGGTAATTAAATCCAAGCTCCTGCATTTCATAGTACCAAGGCGAGACTTGTTTGGAATGGTTCTCATACCAAAAAGCCATATCGGGGTTTTGGAATTTTTGCGGGTCTTTGGTGATCCCGTGCGTGCGCAGCAGGACCAGCATTTTATAAAAAGATTCGTCATTAGTTGTGATGGCCCCACCTTCACCCGTAGTCATCGTCTTGACCGGATGGAAACTGAACACGCATGCTTTAGAATGGGAACAGCTTCCGACTCGATACCATTTAGAATCGATTTTATATCTCCCTCCCAATGCATGGCATCCATCTTCGATCACAATCAGGTTTCGCTTTTTAGCAATCCTGGAAATTTCTTTAAGATTAACCGAATAGCCCCCAAAATGGACAGGAAGAATGACCTTTGTCTTGCCTGTGATACGGCGTTCAATCTCTGCAGCATCAATGTTAAGTGTGTTGGGATCAATGTCAACAAATACTGGTCTGGCACCCGTGAACAAAACAGAATTGGACGTGGCAACAAAACTAAGCGGTGTAGTAATAGCTTCGTCGCCTCGGCTAAGGCCGGCGGCACGGCATGCGAGGTGGAGCGCTGCGGTTCCACTGGAAACGGCAACCGCAAACTTTGCTCCGCAGAAGCTAGCAAGCGTGGCTTCAAATTCAGGAATGGCTGGACCTTGGGTTAGCCATTTAGACTTCAGAACGGAAACAACACTTTTAATGTCCGAAGACGAGATAGATTGACGCCCGTAAGGAATAGCTGGAGTATTTTTTACCGGACGGGGACTTTGTCGCATTGGTTTTCTTCGACAAGTTTTTTTAAATCTTCCACTGTCAGCCAATGCGTATTCGTGTCACTGGCATATCCGGGAAATTCCGAATCCAGTGGGACTCCTCCACTCCGGGTGCGGCGCGTAGCCACAATCTCTGGGCAAGAAATAAATTTATCCGAAAACTCGTAGGTGTAAAGCCCCTCGTCACGGGAAACCAGCGCCTCATGGAGTTTTTCGCCCGGGCGGATACCGGTAATTTTGCGTTTAGCTCCCGGGCAAATCGCTTCTGCGAGGTCCACGATCTTGATGCTGGGAATTTTCGGGATGAAAATTTCTCCTCCCTTCATCAAATCAAAGCCTTCCATCACAAACTGTACGCCTTGCTTTAGCGTGATCCAGAAGCGAGTCATGCGTTCATCAGTGATCGGCACAACTCCAGATTTGCAGCATTCCTTAAAAAATGGCACCACACTGCCGCGCGAGCCAAAAACATTTCCATAACGCACCACACTAAATTTTGTTCCATCTGGGGAATAATTATTTGCGGCAATAAACATTTTTTCCGCACAGAGTTTTGTAGCACCGTATAGATTGATGGGATTCACAGCCTTGTCGGTACTGAGAGCGATCACTTTCTCTACACCGTTATCGATAGCAACGTTGATGATATTTTCTGCTCCGATGACATTGGTTTTGACAGCTTCAAAAGGATTGTATTCTGCGGTAGGGACAATTTTAAGAGCTGCAGCATGAACAATAATATTAACGCCATAAAAAGCACGGTGCAAACGCTCGCGGTCGCGGATATCTCCGATAAAGTAACGAAGATTCGGAGCGCGAAACTGCTTTTGCATTTCATACTGCTTCATTTCATCACGGCTAAAGATGATGAGTTTCCTGGGTTTGTATTTTGCCAGCATAGTCCCGACAAACTCATGCCCGAAGGAGCCAGTACCACCTGTTAAAAGAACAATTTTATCCTGCCAATTCACGGAAGGTTTCATTGGATGTTTGAGTGGTTTAGGTTTTCGCCGTGGCCTCATGAACTGGATCGTCGCTATGTATCCAGCGTCGGCCTTTGTTGTAAATCTTACCCACTTTGTCTTCTAATTCCGGCGAAAGCATGCGGAGGATTTCTTTTCCTAATATTCTGTATTGCTTGCCAACTTTTGCGGCGCGGATCAAACCCTTTTTGATCATGCGGGTCATGGTGCTTGAGCTTATTTTTAGGATATCGCGGACTTCTTTTGGGGTGTAGACTTCGTTCTCTTTAATTTCCATAGACATGCTAGCAGGATATCAGTACAGAGGTGGAATGTCAATACTATCCTTTGAGTTTCAGTAGTAGTCAAAAAGCATCTAAGCCGTCTTAGCTTTACGCAAGTCAAATAAGCTGTAACAGTTTGGGATTTCATCAATTACAGCAAAATGATTGCGGACATAAGCGGCAAAGTCGGGATGCGCTTCAAAATCAGAGGGATTGATCATGGCAAAGTGAGTCGCTCCTTCATAGCGGATAAGGTAGTTCAGAATCGTAGAGGGTTTTTTAAACGCCTCATTTCTTTCCCTCCATTGCGTCTCAGGAAGCTTCTCCCAATTCGTCTGGAGATAATAATCTGAGGTCTTGCTCACATTCAGACTTAACGGCCAGCCGTAACGATCTGCATAATACAGCAACGGATGAGTTCCCTGCACGGCAATACGGCTATTTGGATCCGTTACCTTATGGACTCGTCCTGCAATCTCAAGCAAATGGGCATCTTCAGCAGGAGTTTTAAATGCCGGATGCAGCGCATAGCGCATGGAGGAGAAAAAGGACAGCACGACAAAGCTCCCAATATAAAGATTTCGTGCAGAAGTTTTAGGGAAATGGTCTACAATCTTTAACGCAGAAAAAGCAATCAAAGGCGCTGCAGCCACAAAAAAATGGAGGAGATAAAAGTTATGGTCGATGAGCTTTCGCGGAATAAGAAGCGAACTCCCCCAAAAGCCAATCACCCAGGCAATGAAAATCCCATAATGCTTCCAATCCTTGAAAGATAAAATAAAGCCCACAATAAAAAGCGTGAATCCTATGGGCGTCAAAGCAACGCCGGCAAGCGTATCAAATAATTTTTGGTGATATTCAGATTGAAAAATCAGCGACGAGACAAAACTCGAGCGTACCGCGAGTTGCGCAAATAAGGTACTGTAGATATTGTTCACCTCATGGGAAACTTTCCAGAGATGAAAATACCAAGACGTGGGAAGTATCGCTGCCAGGGCCAAAAAAAACAGTGCACGATTGATCCGTTTGGTTGTATTGCCCGACACGCGATCAAAAAGACAAAGATAACTCGCTGGCAGTAACAAAAATAGACTGTTGGGACGCGTGATCAAAACGAAACTTAGAGACAAAGCGCTCAATACTCCGCAGATAGTTTTCTCCTTCCGCAAAAAGATAAGCCAATAATACATAAAGGTAACGGAAAAGAAGAGCGTGAGCATTTCATTCTGAAAACTTTGTCCGTAAATGATAGTCAGTGGACTCAATGAAAAAACAATCATACTTGCTAATGCCAAACGCTTGTCCAGGAGCTGGGCGCAGAGCTTGTACAAATAAATGGCTGCTCCTGCAAAAAAAAGAACCGCTTGAAATCTTCCCCAGAAATCAAGCGACCCACCGAGAAAGGTATTCAGAAGAGCAGCGATTAGAGCATTCAATGGATAAGCTAAAAGCAAAAGCCCTGGCTTCCCATTGATCAGCACATTAACTTGGGGATAAAAAAGATTTGCGAAATTACTCTCCATGAAAAAACGCGCCATCATTGCATTGACAGTTTGATACATAGAAAAATGTCCAAGCAGTGGACGATTCAGCCCGAGAGAGCGTAGAAGGACACTCCAACAAAGGACCGCCCACGCATTGTAAGGCAGCCCGAGAAAAAGCCGTTCGTGAAGGGTGGGTTTGTTCAAGATTTATTCGGAAGTTACTTGTTTGACCAGAAAGGGCTTTTCATCAAACTTGCGCATGCCGGCCTCAAAACCTTCATCAAGGGTCTCATAAAAACCGATGAGCTTGATGCCTTTGACAAGGGCGAATTTATTGACCACACAACTGTTTTCTTTAATCCAGCCATTTTTTTTAAGCGCAAAATAGCGGAATTCGGTTTCTAACTGCTCTTTTTGCCCATTAATTTTGAAATTTTCCATATCTCACCTCTGAATTGAAACCATACTAGCAATGGGTTTTTGTATTGTCAAGACAGGCATTGCGCCACTGAGCTGCCCAATCATGGCTTACGAGGGCATGCTGCTGAATAAAGTCCCTTCTCACCTTCTGAACCTCTTGCCTACCCCACCACTCTTTTGGATTCTGAATCACCTCCACCGTCTTTCTAGCCGCATCTTCTGGTGAATGGTAAAGAATTCCAGCCTTACGCAGCATAACTAGATCAGATTCCAATTCCAATTTAGCTTCCCATAATCTGGAATCGTAAAATTGAATTACTGGAATATTCATGGTCATGGCCTCAAGAAATGCCGTGGCCCCGAAGTAATCAATCACTACGAGGTCGGCTGAGTGATAAGCCTCATAGATAGGCCTAGAAGAGTCCACTAGCAGATCGGGGAAATATTTTTGAAGGCGCTTATGCTGATACTGTCCATATTCAAATGGAGTCAGGCGGTATTCGATCCTTTTACGCAGATATTCAGGCAGTCGAGTAAAAAAATTTTTCTGGAATTCAAAATAATCTTCCCATTGCGATCCAAGCGGGGAAGAATGAAAGCCCACGGGATAACAAGGCTGTCCGGCTGGGACATAAAGGATCTTCAACTCGGTCGGAAGCCATTTTTTTGAGTGTGAATCCATTTGCATTGAAAGCCGTGGGCTTGGGAGGTTGTGGAGATTCGTATTGGGTTTCGCCCACCCCCAGACAAAAAAATGATCGCCGATTAAACTTTCATGGTGTTCAAGAGAATGAAACCGATACATGCCATAGCCACCGCCGTGCTGGACCGTGAACAATTCACCTCCCCCTTTTTGGATTTCGCCCGCTAAAAACTTCATGGGTTCGTGAAATCTCCAGCCCGTGGACGAAATCAGGACCTCCGGATATTTCCGGATAGTTTCTTTTAATATTTTTAATGCATGCGAATAACCTTCGAGATACAGAATAGGAAAGTTCAAAGACACAAGCTCGCCGAAAATGGATGAAAATTCATCACCCCTAAAAATAGTTTTTATCGCGGCACGCAAGTTCTTGTCCTCTTTCTCTTCAACCTTGATAAGATCAGCCGGAATTTCCATTGCGCTTTCTGCTAAAATGGCGCGAATATCTTCTTTACTGAAATCCATTTCGCAAAAGCCGACCTGAGGGACATGGGAAAGATTTGATTCCTCGGCTTCGCGATATTTGATCACACCGATCGGAACAAAATGCTTTTTTAAGGGCTCAGAGTATGACTTCGAGGGAAAGGCGCATCCCATCGCTGCCAGGATTTGGGAAAATAGCTGAAGATTATAGAAGTCTCCCAGCAGTCGGTTAATAAAATCGAGCGTATCAAAAGGAGTTTTATACGATCTTGGGTTTAAAACGATGGTTTCAAGCTTGGGATCCATTTGAAAAGCTGCTTGCAGATGGATGTAACGATCATAAGCAACATGCAGGAAATAATTCAACCACGGGCCTATGAGAATACGCCAATAACGCACATTTTCATTCTTTTGATGGACAGCATTTAAAAAACCAGCTAGTAAGGCGAGATTATGCTCATAAGTTTCGCCGAGATATTGGTAGGCCCTGGCAACTTTGGAGCGGTCATTCCAGGGTGAAGGAAGCATTTGAACTCGTTGGGAATCGGGGTCCTCAATGCACCATGAGCCCAGATAAAAACACGGAGAGGAAGTGGCCCAGAATTGCCGCAGGGCCGTTGCGGCTAAGAACATAAATCTTTAAGGATAAGGCGGGTTTTACTTGTTACTTTGAGCAAGAAATTCCAACCTCCGCAGCTCTTTTTCCAGCTCGTCAATCTCTTCGCCAAGCATCAACCAATTACAGCGGTCTTCATCAAGGCCATAAACATCAGGGGACAGCAACTCCTTCATATCCGCCGCATGGGCCAAGCGGGTCGGAAATTTATTCCAGGAATCTAAAATTGCCTGCTGCTCCTTCAGGTTAGCCCGCAAGGCCTTTTGCTCTTCGGGAGTAAGGTTCTGCTGGTTGAGTTTCTCACGAATCGCATTGACAGCCGATTGATATGGGCTGGATTTAAAAACCTCTCGAATTTTTTCAAAGCGGGATTTTATTTCCACAATCTTATCGAGAAGTTCCTGTAACTGGACTTGTTCTTTATCGGAAAGCATAAAACCCACTATTTCTTCAAGCCGTCAAGAAGTTCCGGGGCTTTCTGGACAAGCGCAATTTCTTCATCGATCGTATCCCTCGTGTCTTCAGGGACAACACTAGGTTCTTCCAGATGGGTGTTCATGATGTCTTCCATCCACTTTTTACGAAACTTTTTCATATATTCAAATTTGCGCTCGAAAGCATTTTCATCGCTTTTAAAACTTTCAACATGTCCTCTGGCATACATCTTCTCCGCCTCTTCAGCAAAGGAGTTTGGCCAGACGTTGGCTTTATAGCAAGGCGTGCTGCAGCGAAGACAGGTGCGTCCAGCCCCCGGAATTTGGGAGAAATCGCCGCTCAAATGGGCCCGGCGGAACGCACGCATGCGTTCGCCGTTCCAGATATCCATAATGTTTTCGCGGTTCGCATCGCCAATAATCAGATCATCGTCATAATCAAAGATGCAGGCACGAACGAGGCCGGTCGAAGTCACGGCCATATAGCGCCAGGGATATTCGCAAACCACTTTTTTGCCCTGTTTGAGCAGTTCGCCGAGCGTGAGTTCAACTTCATCGTTCAATCCAAAAAAATTGAAAAGCTTGGTAAGATCAATGCGATCAAACGGCATGGCACCAAAAAACTTTTTATAGCGGCGAGCCATGTGTTTATTTTGATTTTCAAAAACAAAAGAAGTACGGGTACGGACATGATAAGCACCCAATTCCTCTTTGGCTTCCAGAAAATCAAGCATATTATTGACCACAAGCTCGAAGTTGGAATTCACATTCACCTTTTCATATGACTCTTTGTCTCCGCCGTTCATAGAAAAGTAAATATAATCCAGTCCGGCACTGATAAATTCTTTTGATTTCTCTTTGTTCAAAAGAGTGGCATTGGTGATAAGACGGGATTTCAATCCGTTGTCTTTCACCATCCGTATCATATCTGCCAAACTTTTGTGAGTGGTGGGTTCCCCTTGCAATTGGAAAGCGATGAAAGACTTATAGGGCGCTAATTCTTTAATGATTTTTTCGAAAAGTTTCGGTTCAATTAGGGATTTTTCGCGCACCATAAAGGCTTGGGGGCAGTGCGTACAGCTCAAGTTGCAAGCTGCGGAGACTTCAATCAATGCCTCGTTCGGAGGTGCCATGCTGAACTCTTTCTTATGCGTAGCTTCATACAAAAATTTAAGATACCAATACTCCTTTTCAAGATCTTCAGGAGCCATTCGCTCCTTACAATCTTGCCTTTGAGGCTGTAGGTTCTTTGCCGCAATAGCATTTTCTGCTTTTGCGCCTGGATGGGCGTTATCCCAATCTTTCAGCGGTAGGGGCGAGGTCATGAATTTTTCTCCTTCTGCATGGGTTATTAAGCAACTTTTAAGAATTGTATCTATCCCTTCATTGCTTGTCAACACTATTCACTAGCTGTCATTCAGTTACGTCAAAGATGTTACAAACTGAAGGTGATACTACGATTTTTTCCGTTTTCGCGCAATCGCAGTGGCCAGCCAGAAAAGTCACCCCTGGGAACAGAATTTGATCCCCCGCGAAAGGACCGAAGTCATATTCCGGAAAAGTTTTTTTTACAGTAAACAAAATCTCTTGCCTTCATGTATTGAGAGAGTGTTGCTACGCAGCAAAGTTTCCTAGCGATGGGCACGTAATGCGTGCCAGGCGCAGCAGGGTGCCGTAACAACAATCAAAACAACCCAATGGTCATCGAAAAGTCCTCATTTGCTCTTCTCGATTTTCTGCGCTATGACCAGAGAACGCACAAGCGGGAAATTAAAATTTTCCGTACTGAATTTAATCATTTTATAAACCCAAAGCGCGGCCTGGCGCAAAACCATCCGGGTCAAAGATTCCCCGCCCTGCGCATGCGCCAACGATTCAGGAATGGGCAGGTTGCCCTTGATGGCAAGAACCTTGAATCCGCTGTTTTCCAGCAATCGCCTGACAGTTTTCCTGGAATATTCATAAACATGATAAGGCGGGTTAAAAGAGCTGTCCTTTGTCTCAAGCTTGAGAAGGACTTTGAAATTCTGCGGAAGATTCAATTTTTTCAAAATGGGGCGCAGGGCTATGAATACGCGGAATGTCCACGAAGAGATATACATGGGCAAAAGCATGGCCACATAGCCGCCGGGAATGAGAGACCTGTTGATCTTTTCTATCGCCGTGAGGGGATTGACAAAATGCTCGAAAACATCCCCGAAAAACATAACAGGGTAGGCTCTTTCTGGCAATTCCGTATTCAGAAAATTTCCACGCGTGAGACTGATGCCATAAAGCTTTTGCGCGTTTTGGACACCCCAGGCCGAAATTTCAAGGCCGCTGACATTCCAGCCGCGCATCTTGGCGCATTGCAAAAAAGCGCCGCCCGCGGAACCCACTTCAAAAAGCGACCTATGCGCCGCGGGGATATGCCTCTCAATATTTCCCAGCACTTCCTCAAATTCGGCGCGGCGTTTGTTGAAAATATCCGAGTAGCTTCCCTCATAACGGCTGGAAATAAAATCTTCCTGAAAATACCGGTCTCCGTACATTCTCTGGATGATCTCATCCGAGGGCATGGGCGCAACGTGAATCAAACGGCACCCGGCGCAGCGTGAAAGGTCAAAATGGTCGCCTTCAAAGCAATAAAAAGAAGAAAGCACAGTCGTGCGCGCCTCAGAACCGCACACAGGGCAATGCCAGGCTTCTTTCAGCGCCCGGAAGGAATCGTTTCCTGCTGCGTTTGAGATTGGGGTGGACATTTTTTTTTAACTTTTGGGAAAATATCAAACCTTAACCGCAGCACCATGATAAATCCTTTGATGAGATGGCGGTAGGTCAATTTTGTCTTACCTAGTTTGCGGTCAACAAAAACAATGGGGATTTCAATGATCCTGTATTCCATGCGGCAGGCCTTGAATAAAATTTCCTGCAAAATAGAAGGGCCGTCCGAAATCAAATGTTCCAACTCGACACTTTCCAGCACTTCGCGCCGGAAGCAGCGAAAACCGGAGCTGCAGTCATGAAGCTTGATTTGAAGAAAGGCCCGGATATACAGATTGGCCAAAAAAGTCACGAAGCGGCGTATGGGACCGCGGTCAGCGTCACGCCCGCCCTGCACAAAACGGGAACCCAGAACAAGGTCAAAGTCCCTCATGCAATTCACAAAAGCCGGAATATAAATCGGGTCATGCGAAAAATCCGCGTCCATTTCAATCACATAATCCGCGCCTTCTTTCAAAGCGTAGATAAAACCGGCAATTCCGGCAGACCCCCTGCCCCGCTCCGCAGTCCGATGGATCAAATGCACCCGGACATCTTTTTCAGCCATTTCTTTAACGATTTTCCAGGTACCATCCGGTGAGTTATCGTCAATCACCACGACATGGGCTTGGGGAAAGACTTCAAAGATGCGCGTGATGAGAGGCTTGATATTCTCGCTCTCATTGTAAGTGGATATAGTGATATAGGTTTTGCTCATGGCTAACTATTGGAAAACAAGAGTTTAGGAATTTTAATCCCGCGCGTCAACTTAAATCCCAATAAACTAGCCGCTGGGATACTGCTGCTTGCGCTCAGACAAACACCTAAAGAAATTAAAAAATAAAATGAGTTCGGTGTTTGAATTCGCTCCAGCAAGCAGTATCCCAACGGAAATATTCATAACATATAACAAATAAATAAGTTACGTTGTTTATATAACTCTTTATTTTAAAATAGGTTATAGAAAATAATCCTTTACATACAATTCGAGATGAGTATAATACCCGCATATGATTATCACACGCACCCCATTGAGAATATGCCTGGGCGGCGGAGGCACGGACGTAAAAGACTATTATGAGCAGCATGGCGGCTACGTGGTAAGCGCCGCGCTCAATCAATACATCTACATTGTCATCCATAACAATTTCGAAAAAAGCATCCGCATCTGCTATTCCAAGCGTGAAATTGTCAATACGGCCGATGAGGTCCATCACCCCGTAGTCCGCGAGGCCATGAAGCTTTTCGACATCACAGACAAAGGCATTGAAATCATTTCCTTTGCGGACGCGCCTTCAGACACGGGCCTCGGCAGTTCAAGCAGTTTCACCGTCGGCCTGATAGGCGCACTAGCCGCTTACAAACGCGTAAAAATGACCAAATATGAAATCGCCGAAATGGCCTGCCATATCGAACGGGATCTTTTAAAGGAAGCCGGCGGCAAGCAAGACCAGTACATCGCCGCTTTCGGCGGCATCACAGTCCTCAACTTTCAGCGGGACGGCAAAGTGATTGTAAGCCCCGTGCAAATATCGCACGAATCGGTCGCTGCGCTTGAAAAAAACGTCATGCTGTTTTATACCGGCATCCGCCGGAATTCTTTCAAAGTACAGCAGGCGCTTATACGCGGCGTCAAAAAGCAGACCCGCACGCTCGAGAGTTTGCACGAAATCAAAAAGCTCGGGCTGGAAACCGAAGAAATATTGCGGAACGGCGAAATCGACCGCTACGCGGATTTTCTCAAACAGCACTGGGAAGCCAAGCAAAAGCTCTCCGATATGATTTCGAATGGAAAAATCAACGATCTTTATGAAAAGGCCATGAAAAGCGGGGCTCAGGGCGGAAAAATAATCGGCGCGGGCGGCGGCGGCTACCTTCTCCTCTACTGCGCCAACGACAAGAACCGGACCCTTATCCGCAGAGCTATGAAAGAGGCGGGCCTGGAAGAATTGCACTACTCTTTTGATTCTACGGGTGTCACCGTGCTTGTCGATGACGGCATGCGCAGCAAAAAATCTAACGAAGTTCTTGTATAGGAATTCCCACGTCGCCCGCTAGGCCGCGGGCTCCTGGGATTAATTCGCACGGGCAACTTGACGCTCCTTACAGTCGCGTAAGTTGCGTGCTCATTGAAGGAGGATTATATTGTGAAAACCAACCGGCAGTTCATTGATCAATTTTTAGCCGAAATGAAAACCATCGTCGACACGATAGACCGCGATAAAATCGACCAGATTATCGAGGCCATGTTCGAGACCTGGGAAAACGGAAAGAGGATGTATCTGATGGGCAACGGCGGCTCGGCTTCCACCGCCTCGCACCTGGTGAATGATTTCGGCAAATGCACCGCCCTTCCAGGCAAAAAAAGATTCAAAGTCATGGGACTGACTGACAATCCGGCGCTTATCACCGCGCTCGTGAACGACAATGGATTCGACAACCTTTATTCCGAACAGCTGCTCAATTTCGTAGAGCCCGGCGATACGCTGGTGGGCTTCAGCGCGCATGGCGGCTCCGGCAAAGACAAAGCGGGGCTCTGGTCCCAAAACCTGCTCAAAGCTTATATGATAGCCAAGGAATACGGCGTGAAAACCATCGGTTTCAGCGGGTACGACGGAGGAGTCATGAAGGATCTCTGTGATATCTGCGTCGTGGTCCCTTTTAACAACACGCAGCACGTGGAA
>LCKE01000011.1:0-20810 GCA_001001205.1 Parcubacteria group bacterium GW2011_GWF2_45_11
CTATCGCCGGGTGATTAACCGGAACAACCGCTTAAAAAGACTGAAAGAGCTCAAGGCGCCAGAGGTCATTCAGCGCAATGAAAAAAGAATGCTCCAGGAAGCCGTTGACGCCTTAATTGATAACAGCGCCAGGCACAGCAAAACCGTCACCGCCTCCACCGGACAAAAGCGCCAGTTAAAAAGCATCGCGGACATGCTCAAAGGCAAGCAGGGACGTTTCCGGCAAAACCTCCTGGGCAAGCGCATTGACTACTCCGGACGCTCAGTCATTGTCATTGGGCCTAAACTTAAAATGTATGAATGCGGTCTGCCCAAAACCATGGCTTTGGAGCTCTTCCGCCCGTTTGTGATCTCCGAACTGATTAAACGGGAAATCGTCCATAATGTCAGAAGCGCCAATAAATACATTGAACAGGATCATGCCGACGTTTGGGATATTCTGGAAGGCATTACCAATCAATCGCACGTGCTCTTAAACCGCGCGCCGACTTTGCACCGCCTGGGCATTCAGGCTTTTAAACCGATTTTAATTGAAGGCAAGGCGATTCAGATCCACCCCATGGTGTGCCGCGCTTTTAATGCGGACTTTGACGGCGACCAAATGGCGGTCCACGTACCCTTAACCGACGAAGCCAAAGAAGAAGCCAGCCATAGAATGCTGGCCTCCAATAACCTCTTAAAGCCGGCGACCGGCGATCCGATGACTTTTCCCGACCAGGATATTGTTTGGGGTTGCTATTATCTGACTTTTATCAATCCCAAGCAGGATCAACCGAAAAAATATTTTGCCTCCCCTACCGAAGCCAAATTGGCCCATAAGCTTGATCGTATCCGCCTGCATGACAAAATTTCCGTCCGCCTGAACGACGAGCTGGTGGAAACCACCGTTGGCCGCCTGATCTTTAACGAAATCGTTCCCGATAAAATCGGCTTTGTTAACGAAGAAATGAACTCCAAAAAGCTAAAAGATCTAGTGGCTAAAACTTTAAACACTTACGAAAACGACTATACCGTGGAATTCCTGGACAAGCTGAAAAAGTTAGGTTACGAAACCATTACCTACTCCGGCTTATCCTGGGGCATGAATGACGTGCCGACCTTAAAAGAAAAAAAGGAAATCATTAAAAAGGGCGAAACCAAAGTAGAGCAGATTCAGGATCAGTACGAAAAAGGCCTGCTCACCAATAAAGAACGCTACGTTAAGGTGGTGGAGGTCTGGACCGAAGTTAAAAATGAAATCACCAAAGCCAGTCAGAATCTGTTTGATGTTTCCAGTTCCCTCTTTTCCATTATTAATTCAGGCGCCAGGGGCTCCTGGGCCCAGATGATTCAAATCATGGGCATGAAAGGCCTGGTGATTAACCCGGCCGGCGAAATCATTGAACTGCCGGTTAAGGCTAACTTCCAGGAAGGCCTGGACGTCTTGGAATACTTCATTTCCACCCACGGCACCAGAAAAGGTTTATCCGATACCGCCTTGCGCACGGCCAGCGCCGGTTATTTAACCAGACGCTTGGTGGACGTGGCGCAGGACGTTATTATTAACGAAGATGATTGCGGCGACACTGAAGGCCTGATGTTAAGCCAGGAAGACGCCGATAACATGGGCGAAAGCCTGCAAACCCTTATCTTTGGCCGGACTTTAATAAAAGATATCAAACACCCCAAAACCGGCAAAGCGCTGATTAAGGCCGGCGAAATCATCAATAATAACCAATTGGCTAAATTAAAGGATCTGGAACTTAAAGCGGTCCATGTCCGCTCGCTCTTAAGCTGTAAGACTTTGAGGGGCGCCTGTAAACAATGCTACGGCCTGGACTTAGCTTATAATAAGGCGGTAGAAAAGGGCGTAGCCGCCGGCATTATCGCCGCCCAAAGCATCGGCGAACCGGGCACTCAGTTAACCATGAGAACTTTCCATACCGGTGGCGTGGCCGGCGCCGACATTACCCAGGGTCTGCCGCGGGTGGAAGAACTCTTTGAAGCCAGGCCGCCCAAACGCAAGGCCATCATTAGTGATGTTCAAGGCCAGGTAGTCCTTGATAAAGACGCCTTAATCGGCATTCGCAATCAAAGAATCATTAAAATAAAATATAACGGCGAGATTAAGGAACAATTTCTCATCCACGAGGATTACGATATTAAAGTCAAAGACGGCGATCTGGTTGAGCCGAAAACCATCCTGATGGAACATCAGGAAACCAGAAAAAAAATCAGCAACAGCCAGGCCGGTCAGATTAATATCAAGGATAATTACATTCAGATTATTTCACAGGCGGAAGCTTTTAAAGAAGTGGTCATCCCGCCGGGCCAGGCCTTATGGGTTAAGGACGGCGATCTGGTCAGCCCGGGCGATCCTTTAACCGAAGGCAGTATGGATCTGCAGGAACTCTACCGGCATAAAGGCATGCTGTCCGTCCAAAAATATATTATTAAAGAAATTCTGTACATCTATTCTTCACAGGGCCAAAAGTTGAACATGAAACATATTGAAATTATCGTCAAACAGATGTTCTCCCGAGTCTATGTTAAGGACGCCGGCGACACCAACTTACTGCCGGGCGAAACCGTAACCATGAGCGCCTTTAACACGGAAAACAACAGGGTAGCCAAAACCAAGGGCAAGCTTGCCAGCGGCGACACCCTCCTCTTAGGCATTACCAAAGCCTCGCTTTCTACGGACAGTTTTCTGTCCGCCGCCTCGTTCCAGGAAACCGCCCGCGTTTTGATCGACGCCGCCATTACCGGCAAAGTCGATAAATTGAAAGGGCTCAAAGAAAACGTCATTATCGGACGCCTGATCCCTGCCGGCACCGGCTTTAAGGAATAGAAACCGAATAATTTAAAAAAACAGGGTTAGCCACAACCCCGTTTTTTTGATAAAAAATAGCGGCCGCCCAAAGACCAGCCACCCTTTTTCTTTTATAAAAAAAATGTTAAAATAACTACACTTCAAATCATAGAAATCCCAAAAAATGCCCAAAAAACACAAAAGAAAAAGCAGTCAAAATTTAAGCAAAAGAGAGGCGGCGGAATACCCCCGCGAACCAATTGCGGCGGAGACCAAAAAGGGCATCATGATTGTTCTGGTTTTGGTGGTCGCTTTCTTAACCATTCTTTCTCTCTTTAACCTGGCCGGCAGCCTGGGCCTGTATTTAAAACAGATTTTAGGCGTTATCTTTGGTGGCGGACTTTATTTGGTGCCGGTTATCCTGATCGGCGTCGCTTATGTCTTTTTAAGTCCGGAAAAATATGATCTGCGTCCGACCAATATTTTAGGAATTCTTATTTTAATTATCAGTCTGTGCGGCCTGTTGCAATTGACGAAAAATGATCCCAATACTTTTACGGCCGTAGAAGGTGGAGGCTACCTAGGCTACGCTTTGGCCTTTCCGCTGCAAAAAATTATGGGCTTTTGGGCCACGCTGATTTCTTTGGTCGCGCTCTTTATTATTTCGCTCCTGCTAACTTTTAATACTACCTTAAACGGGATCGTCAGCCATTTAAACATCATTGGACTTTTTAAAAAAAGGTTAACCCGGGCCGAGGACGAATATGAAGCTGAGGAAGAACAGCTGGGGGAAAGTTACGAAGAAGAAGAAGAAGAACCGGAGATCAAAGAAGAACCGGCCGGGGCGGAACCCACAAAACAGCCGGCGGAAATCTCCGTTGACCACGACGATTTTAAAACAAAAAAAATTCCGCCCAGTCCGTCTGCAGGCAAAAAAATAAAACGCATCCCCGAAGGCTTAAATATCACTTTCTCGCGCGGGCAAAAGACTCATGTAGAAGTGCCGCTTAATTTATTAGACGGCAAAACTTCCAAGCCGACGAGCGGCGACATTAAGGCCAATATTTTAAAAATCCAGGAAACCTTTAAAAATTTCGGCATTGAAGTGGAGATGGGTGAAGTCAACATCGGGCCGACCGTCACCCAGTTTACCCTAAAGCCGGCCGAGGGTATCCGCCTGGCCCAAATCGTCGCCCTGCAAAACGATCTGGCCCTGGCCCTGGCCGCTCATCCGATCAGGATAGAGGCCCCCATTCCGGGCAAATCTTTGGTCGGCATAGAAATACCCAATCAAAACATCGCCCTGGTTAAAATAAAAGAAATCATCAACAGCGAAAAATTCCAAAACAGCCAGGGACAGCTGACCTTTTCTTTGGGCAAGGACGTGGCCGGCAAGGCCTGGGCGGTTGATCTGGCCAATATGCCCCACCTGCTCATTGCCGGCGCCACTGGTTCCGGCAAATCGGTCTGCATCAACGATATTATCGTCAGCCTGCTCTACAAGCATTCCCCGGAAACTTTAAGATTAATTCTGGTGGACCCCAAAAGGGTGGAATTGACGACGTACAACGGCATCCCCCATTTGTTGACTCCGGTTATTATTGAAGTGGATAAAACCATCAACGCCCTCAGGTGGGCGGTGAATGAAA
Organism: Parcubacteria group bacterium GW2011_GWF2_45_11; assembly: GCA_001001205.1. Classification (GTDB taxonomy): domain Bacteria; phylum Patescibacteriota; class Patescibacteriia; order UBA1558; family UBA10009; genus UBA10009. Next base: position 4,441 of record LCKE01000011.1, read on the forward strand.
TGGACGAACGTTACAAGCTCTTTTCCGCCGTCGGCAAACGCAATATTAAAGCTTATAACGCCAGCGTTTTAATTAACAAACTGCCGTACATTGTGGTTATTGTTGACGAATTGGCGGATCTGATGGCGACCGCCCCGCGCGACGTGGAAGGCGCGATTGTCAGATTATCCCAGATGGCCCGGGCGACCGGCATCCATCTGATCGTCGCCACTCAAAGGCCCTCGGTCAACGTCATTACCGGACTGATTAAAGCCAACATCACTTCAAGGATCGCCTTTGCCGTGGCTTCGGGCGTTGATTCCCGAACCATTATTGATTCCTCCGGCGCCGAAAAACTTCTGGGCAAGGGCGACATGCTTTTTATGTCGGCTGAAATCTCCAAGCCCCGCCGTCTGCAGTGCGCTTACATCAACGATGAAGAAATAGAAAACGTGGTTAACTTTTGGCGTCAGCAGGCCGAACCAGAGTATCAGGAAAATGTTACTGAAAGGCAAGGCAAAGTCAGCCTGCCCGGCGCCAACGGCTTTAGCAACGACGGCGACGATCTTTTAGAAGAAGCCAAAGATGTTTTGATTAAAGCCGGCAAAGCCTCGGCTTCCTTATTACAAAGAAGATTGCGGGTCGGTTATGCCCGGGCCGCCCGGATTTTAGATTTATTGGAGGAGCAAGGCATTATCGGGCCAGCCGACGGCGCCAAACCAAGGGAGATTCTGGTGGCTGAAGACGAGTTTGCCATTGCCAAAGAAACAACGGAGCAATACTCGGCGGCCGAAAAAAATTATGAGAGCGATGGCGAGACTGATGAAAATGACGAAGCGGAAAAAAAAAATGAGACGGCGGAGGCTGAAACGGCCAGCGAGGCGGATGACTTCGCCGACTACGGCCTTGAGGAAAATGAGACAAATGTTAGGCATGATGAGGAAACGGCCGAAGACGAAGAGGTGGAAAAAGATTACCATCAGCCCGGTTACTAAATGCTGCTAGCCCGTTGGCCAACCTATGACCAGTTTTATCCAAAAAAAATTAGCTTCCGGCAAAGCTTTGCCGGAAATTTTAAAAGAAGAGAGACTTAACCATAATTTATCATTAGACCAAGTCTCTTTTAAAACCCAAATTTCCACCAAGTACCTGGAGGCCCTGGAAGCAGGGACTTATGATCAGCTACCGGGGGAAATATATAACAGACGATTTATAAAAAATTTGGCTAATTTTTTTTCCCTGTCGGAAAAAAAACTGCTAGCGATTTATCAAGCGGAAAAAAACGCCCAGCTGGCTTTTAATGAATTAAAGCCCAAAACCGAAACGACCAGTAAATTTTTAAGCTGGCTATCCCCAAAAATTATCCGTAACACGATTATCGGCCTGTTGATTATAAGTTGCCTGGCCTATCTGGGTCTGGAAGTCAAAAACATCTTCGCACCGCCGCTTTTGGAAATCATTTCGCCCTCCAGCCAAACCATCACCCAAGAAACTACGATCACCATTGAAGGCCGGACCGAGGCCGAAGCTATTCTGACCATCAATAATCAAGAAATCCTGCCGCGCGCGGACGGCCGTTTTAAGGCGGAGGTGGATTTAACCATCGGCTTGAACATTTTTAATATATCTGCTAAGAAGAAACATAGCCGAGCCGAAAGCGCCACTGTCTCCATCTTAAGGCAGCCGCCCCTCGGCTAGCATGACGGCCTGTTGTTAATCCCAATATCTTTAAAATAAATAAAAAAATCAGGGTCAATATAATCATTAAATCATATATTTTATGACAAAAGACGAGCGCGAGGCAAAAACACAAGCCACCAATCAGGCGATTGAACAGATTAAAAGCAAATTCGGCGAAGGCTCAATTATGCGCTTCGGCGAAACCAAACGCTTGCAGGTTGAGGCAATATCAACCGGTTGCCTGTCGTTGGATATCGCTTTGGGCGTGGGCGGAGTCCCGCGCGGACGCATTATTGAAATCTACGGCCCCGAAGCTTCCGGCAAAACCACCTTGGCTCAGCATATCGTGGCGGAAGTGCAAAAACAAGGCGGCACGGCGGCCTTTATTGACGCCGAGCACGCTCTTGACCCGGAGTACGCCAAAAAAATCGGCGTTAACGTCAATGACCTCCTGATTTCCCAGCCCGATACGGGCGAACAGGCCTTGGAAATTACCGAAACTTTGGTCAGGTCCAACGCCGTGGACGTAATCGTCATTGACTCGGTGGCCGCCCTGGTGCCCAAAGCGGAAATTGAAGGCGAAATGGGCGACTCCCACATGGGCCTTCAGGCCAGATTAATGAGCCAAGCCTTAAGAAAGCTTTCCGGCATTGTCAGCAAATCCAAAACGGTGGTTATCTTTATAAATCAGATTAGAATGAAGATCGGCGTCTTTTTCGGCAACCCCGAAACCACCACCGGCGGCATGGCCCTGAAATTTTATTCCTCGGTCAGAATTGAAGTCAGGCGCGCCGCTCAGATTAAAAAAGGCGATGCCATTATCGGCAACCGAGTTAAGGCTAAAGTGGTTAAAAATAAAGTGGCCGCCCCCTTTAGAAACACCGAATTTGACATTATGTATAATGAAGGCATGTCGGTATCCGGCGACGTTATAGATACCGGCGTCCAGTTCGGCGTGATCGCCAAATCCGGCAACAGTTACAGTTACGGCGAGCACAAGCTCGGCGTCGGCCGGGAAAACGCCAAGCAATTTCTGAGAGAAAATCCCAAACTGATTGCGGATATAAAAAAACAGGTCTGGGACAAGGTTAAAACTGAAAGCTAAATATTCTTGCATCCTTTAAAACCGTCAGCTAGAACCTGACGGTTTTTTGTTATAAAAAAGCCCGGGAAACTCATGAAAAGTCCCCGGGCAATAATCTTGCAATTTACCGGAACAGTCGTCTAACCACACCGGTAAAATCACCGCTAAAACCAACAGCGACCCCGCCGACTGCGCCTGTCTGGTAAGGCACTAGCCACACCTGCCCATAATGGTTGGTAACGCTAACCCCCAAGCCTCCCGGGGTCACACCAATACCAGTACTGCCATACTGGAAAGCGTCGCGGCCAAAAATGAGACGATTTACCTTCCTCAGGCCGTACCAGGCAACATTCACTGTCGATCCCTGAAGGAGATGAACGCGGTTCCAGCCGCCGCCCTTTTCCTTGCCGCCAAGGAAAGGCACGTTAGTGGAACTAAAAACCGCGTTCTGGGCCTCGTTGCCGGCGATGAAAACTTCGCCGACTACAAAGCCCACTTCGTCTGAGGCACAGTCTTCAACCAAACTCTGGCCAAAGGGCCCCAGGATCCAACTAATCTCGGCGTTATACGAAACGCCGAACTGTTGATCATCATCGTTGACCCAGTTGGTTCCGTCAGGGAACCACTGCCTAGACACGATCATATTGTATGTTGCCGAAACAACAATGACCGTGCCGTCGTAGATGACGACCCTGATCAGCCGGCCCCAAAAACGAGATGGTTCCACCCAGAGAATACCTCTGGGTTCTTCCAACTCCTGGGGCACCGCATCCTTTATGACCAGGCTAAGCAACCTGGCGACCACGGCTTCGTCATACTTCTTGACGATCGTGGTTGCCGGATCAAATAACGGATCCAGCAAATGAAGCGAATAAGCCGCCCCGATGATATCTGCCACCAGATCGCGGTAGCTAAAACCATCACCGCCCAGGATGCCGTGAACCTCCCAGGAATACCGATAATCCTTGTATTCCCAAACAGCACCTAAAATCACGGCCTCCAAAGCGGCAATGTACTTATTGCCGCCGCTGAGGATATCAACGCCCCTCAGCTTGACAGACAGAACAAACGTGCCTAGCATGTGGGCAAATTTGTCCGAGGTGAGCCAGGAGTCGGCTGCATAAAAGCCGTTTGACTCCAGCCAAGGCTTACCGGCGTTTGCCGGCTGGCCGATCGTGTTGCTCAGGCTGACACCCTCAATTGAGGTAATGTCTGCTAACCTTAAGCCCGCCGGCAATTCTTCCATGGAACGCTGGAGCAAGAGTCTGAACTCCTCAGGCTCCAAAACTCCATGGTAAGAAACATAATTGATGTCCTTTTGGTAGGTAAAACTAGCCACCATTTGTCCATCAATGAAATAACCGCCGGCATAGCCGCCAGCAACCTCAAAAATGCTGATAATAATTTCTTGCTCCAACAAATCCGAAGGCTGTGACTGGCCCGGCTGAACCATAACAATGACCGCAATGGCCACCAGAAAAACACTAAAGCGCAACATGGACGGTCTCCTTTTTGTGACAACGATTTTTTAAGTTTACGGAATAGTAAATCATACTTAAAGAACTCTTATTTGTCAAGGGTTAGCCAAAAATGATACAATGAAGCCGCGCGAACGGCTCGCAAATATTGACTTGTCGCCTGCGGACGATCAACGCTATTTATGACCCTGACCAAAACCATCGCCCAGAATACTTTGTGGCAAATTATCGGTAAAATTATCGGTACGGTTTTGGGCGTTATCATGATCGCCGTTTTAACCCGTTATTTGGGCCAGGAAGGCTTTGGGCGCTACGCCACCGCCGTGGCTTTTATGCAATTTTTTGCCGTGCTGATTGATTTTGGGCTCTACCTAGTGTGTCTGAGGGAAATTTCCGCCCAGCCGGAAAAAGAAAACTTTATCGTCAGCAACGTTTTTACCATCAGATTTTTTTCGGCCATCATTTTTTTAGGCGGCGGCGCCTTGTTAATTTTCGCCTTCCCCTATTCAGCCGATATCAAATGGTCGGCCGTCATTGTGGCAGTGGCTTTTTTATTTATTTCCCTGGTGCAGATTTTAACCACGGTTTTTCAAAAATACTTAAAAATGGGCCAGGTGGCTTTGGCTGAAGTCATCAACCGTTTGGGCTTGCTGGCGGTGGTGGTGCTGTTCGTGGTCTTTAAAGGCCATCTGCCGGCCCTGCTCTGGAGCAACGTTTTCGGTGGCCTGCTGTACTTTGTCATGCTCTGGTGGCTGATCAAAAAATTCGTCAAAATCCGCTGGGCCTTTGACTTTTGCTACTGGAAAATTATCTGGAAAAAAGCCTGGCCGATCGGCCTGGGCGTGGCTTTGAATCTCGTTTATTTCAGGGCCGACACCATAATCTTGTCCCTTTACCGTCCGGCGGCCGATGTCGGCATCTACAGCGCGCCTTACCGCATGCTGGAAATTTTAACCACTTTCCCCCATATGTTTATGGGCCTGGTTACGCCGATTCTCACGACCGCCTGGCTGGCCAAAAACTTGGACAGATTCCGGTCAATTATGCAAAAAACTCTGGATTTTTTTATGATTTTGATTATCCCGATGGTTTTAGGCGCTATGCCTCTGGCTCATCAGGTGATGCTTTTAATTTCCGGGCCGGAATTTATCGCCTCAGGAGAGATCCTGCCGATTCTGATGCTGGCCACCGCTTTGATCTTTTTGGGCGTCCTCTTTACTTACACCCTGGTTATTCTAGAAAAACAAACGGCCATGCTCAAATATTTTTTTATCTCCGCCGCCGTTTCTTTAATCGGCTACTTTATTTTTATCCCCCGCTATTCCTATTTTGGCGCCGCCTGGGTGACCGTAGCTATTGAAGGTTTTATCGCCCTGACCGCCATCGGCTTAACCCGCAGGCACTCGGGCGTCAGATTATCTTTTAAAACCATGGGTAAAAGCCTCTTGTCCAGCCTAATAATGATGGCCGCGATCTATCTTTTGCCCGACTGGCACGTGATTATCATGATCCTGCTGGCCGCCGTCATTTACGGTCTGGCCATGCTGGCCATGCGCGGCGTTGATAAAAATTTATTAAAAGAAATCATTAAAACAAAATCATGATTACCTACTTGTTGCTGCTCGCTTACTATAGTCTCTTTGTCTGGCTGACGTGGCGCCATGTCCGCTGGGGCCTTTTTTTGGTCATCGGCCTGTTGTCGTCTTACATGATCAGATTCGCCGTTGGGGGTCTGCCGACCACCTTGCTGGAAGGCATGATTGGCTTGTTGTTCATCGTCTGGCTGATAAAAATAAAAAAAGAAAAAAACCTCAGCTTTAATCCCAAAGTTTGGCTAAACAACCCGGTACGCGACAGCCAAAATCCCATTCCCCCAAAACTCCGCTTGCCCATGGTGCTCTTCCTCGTCGCTTCAACCATCTCGGTCTTTGTTGCCCCGGACATACCTGTTGCCGCCGGCATCTGGAAAGCCTATTTTATTGAACCGCTGATGTTTTTAATAGTGTTTGTTTACACGCTGCGCACCGCGGCTGACTTAAGAAAAGCCTTAAGCTGCTTAGGGCTGACCGTCCTCGTCATCGGACTGATAGCGCTGATGCAAAAATTAACCGGCGCCCTGATTCCCAATCCTTTTTGGGCGGAGGCGGCCGGCAGACGGGTGACCACCGTCTTTGGCTATCCCAACGCCACCGCCTTGTTTGTTCTGCCGGTTATCTTCTTAACACTGGGCCAGGCTATCTTCAATCTGCGATCTACCGCCCTTAATAATTTAAAACTTAAAAGCCAAGATTATTTTTTCTTAATCTTCAATATCATTGTCCTCGTCCTCGGGACGCTGACCATTCTCTGGACCAAATCAACCGGCGCCTTATTGGGCCTGGCCGCCGGACTGCTTTGCCTTCTGTTGGTTTATAAAAAAACCAGGCTGGTGGTTTTATGGTTTATTTTATTGGGGCTGATCGTCTCGCTTGTCTCACCGGCCGTGATCAACAAAATGCAAAACACCTACGCTTCAGCAAACGAAATTCGGCTGGCGCAACATCCTTCCGATCTTCAAATCAGGGTCCAGATGTGGCGCGAAACTTTAGCCATGCTTAAAGATACGCCTATTTTGGGGGCCGGTTTGGCCGGCTACCAAACGCTGATTAAGCCCTATCACGCCAACCAACACCTGGAAATATTTTTATACCCCCACAATGTCTTTTTAAACTTCTGGACAGAAATGGGACTGCTCGGATTAATCGCCGTTGTTTGGATTTTGATGGTATTTTTTATGATGATTGGCCGGTCTTTAATCTTTGACCTCAGACATCATCAGCCTGACAAAACTGCAGACTATATCTTGACAATCTCGGCTCTCTCGGCTATGCTAGCGACTCTTATATACGGTCTTGTTGACGTACCTTATTTTAAAAATGATTTGGCCGTTGAGTTTTGGATGGTAGTAGGCATAATCATTATTATAAATAACCGGGGGCAGGCTGCAAAATATAAAAAAGAAACAATCGCCAATGAACAAAACTAATTGTCTTAAAAATAATTATTGGAAAATTTCAGATTAAATTCATCTTTTGTTTACCCGCCCCGCTTAACGCCGGAGATTTTTGAGGGAGAGGCGGGTCGGAGCGACTTGTTACTTGATACCGTGGAGGCGTGCGAGAGCGGTTGAATCGGACAGTCTCGAAAACTGTTAGGCCAGCAATGGCCTCGGAGGTTCGAATCCTCCCGCCTCCGCCAATCAGGATTTTGCAAATGTGAGCTGCCCACCTCGCTTCGCTCGGCGGCTAATTTGTATGGGATTTTTGGCGAAAAGGAAATGCATTTATCAATAAGGGTAAAAAAAATTTCATAATCTAACCTAAATCCCTATGAATAAAGCTGTAATCTTTGACATGGACGGTCTGATGTTGGAAACAACTCATACATGGCAAAAGGCAGAAAAAGAATTTCTCGCTGATTTCGGGAAAGCGTATTCTTCTGAAGTTGCGAAAAAATATCAGGGGATGTGAGTGTCGGGTGTCGTCGAAGTCTTGAGAACAGAATTTCAGTTGCCAATTTCCCAGGATGAAGGCAGTAAAAAACTTACGCAAAAGATAGTTGAAGGCTATAACAATCCTTCTCTTCAACTTTTCCCAGGTACAGCAGATTTGATAAAAGCACTTCATAAAACGAATGAATATAAACTCGCGATTGCTTCCTCGTCGCCAAAAGTTGCTATAAAGACAATGGCAAAACATTTCGAGCTGGAAGAGCTTTTTGATGTGTTGGTTTCGGGTGAGGAAGTAAAGAATGGAAAACCGGCACCCGATGTATTCTTGCGAACAGCAGCAGTTTTAAATGTTGCCCCAACAAACTGCGTTGTACTTGAAGATGCACCAAATGGCATACGAGCTGCAAAGGCCGCTGGAATGAAAGCAATTACCGTCGTAAACAAAACTTTTTATAAATCTGAAGATTTCGGCAACCTCTCAGACGTGCTCGTCCATTCTCTTGAGGAGGTTGATGCAAATGTAGTAGAAAAACTTTTTTCATAAAATGCAATTAGTATTCGCGTTGCGAACTCGAATTTGTATTCCGCCAAAGAACAACTTGAAATCGTCCTTTCCGCTCCGGTTCCCGTTTGTCGGGCAGGCAAGGCGGGCGGGGGTTCTGCCTGCCGACCGGCCGCCGAAGTTTCAACGCAGGTGAGGTCCAGTCTGTTCCGTTCGGATTTTTTCAAATACACACCGCCACCCTAAACCACGTAGGGCTCAGGGTGCAATCAGGCTAAACACCGCTAACTTAATTTTTTGGACATAGATAATTAATCCGGCGCGTTTTTAATATCCAGTCTCCCCCAAAGTATATTTATAACTTCAAGACGGTGTTTACAAATACTCTCTTAAAAAGGTGCTAGCTAAACAAAAAAAATTAGAGAATTAACCATGGTTCAGCCAATTGACTTAAACCACCATTCCCAAAAACTCTTTTTTTAATTCATGGCTATACCGGCAGCCCAACGGATTTTAACGCCTTGCCCGACTATCTATTCAGCCGCTACCCAGTGGACGTCAAAGTCATGCTACTCAAAGGCCATGGGACAAAAATTGAGGATTTAGATGATTTGGAACTACAAGACTTTTTAGATCAGGGGGTGAGCTTGTTGAGATATTTTAAAAAATATTGAAGCAAATCAATCCCGCCCGAAGAAAAAAAATTGCGCGAAAAAAGTTTTCATTACCCGGCTATGCACATCAAGGGCATAAAGATCGTTAAACAAGCCAATCGCCTGCTAAAAACCTCGCTTGAGCAAATAACCTATCCAGTACTAACCATTCACTCCAGTAATGATCCAATCGGCAATTATCGGGGGCTGAAAATTTTGGACCAAAAAATAAAACTCCTCAGGCAAAAAAAATATTTCGCGACAAAAATCACAACGTCATGTTTACCGACAAAAAATTTCAGATTTATAAAAAAATCGCTGAACTGTTTGCGGACAATATGACCAAACGCCGCCATGGTCGCAAAATTGCCGCCATTGTCCCGGCCTATAACGAAAAAGAGTATCTGGGTGAAATCCTTAAGGTCCTTGAGCAAACAAAAATAGTGGATGAAATTATCGTAGTGGACGACGCCTCCACCGACAATACGGCCCAAGTAGCCGCAACCTTTCCTAAAGTAAAGTTATTGCGTAATTCTGTAAATAAGGGCAAGGCCTACGCTATGCAACGCGGGGTAGACGCGACTGACGTCGACATTTTATTTTTTTGCGACGCCGACTTAAAAAAATTAACCCCTGACATCGTTAAACAAATAATTCAGCCGGTTGCGGACAAAAAATATGACATGTTTATCGGGATTAGAAATAATCTGATGCAAAAAACGTTCCACTGTTTGCCGTCAATTCCGGCGAACGCGCCCTTAAACGGGAGTTATGGGACAAGCTGCCGGAACGTTTTAAATACCGTTACCGCGTTGAAGCCGGCCTTAATTTTATCGCCAAACATCAGGGCCGGGGCTACGGCCGGCAAAAATTTAACTATTACCAAACCGTCAAAGAAAAAAAATACGGCTGGCTTAAAGGCACGGTTTTGCGCTGGCGGATGAACTTTGACGTCGGTTATGCCTACCTGCTGGCGATTATCGGGCATTATAAAAACCGTCGTTAATTAACTTAACTTTCCCCCCTGGTCAAATTAACTGCCATTCATCATGAAAAATACAGAACATTTTGGCATAATCTTAGCCCTTCTCAGCGCGGCTTTGTGGGGTCTTTTTCCTGTCATGGTTAACCAGGGCACCAAATCCATTCCGCCCATCACTTTTGCCGCTTTGTCCACCCTGTTAGCGGCGATCGGCGTCCTGTTCTTCGCCCTCAGGCAAAAAAATCTTAAACAATTAAAAAATAAAGCCGCCTGGCGGCCGATGCTGATGGTGACTTTAAGCGTGGTAATTATCCCCTACATTCTATTTTTTATCGGCGCCAGCAAAACCTCGGGGGTTAACGCCTCTTTACTGCTGTTGGCGGAAATAATTTTTACTTTAATCTTTACTCCGCTGATTGGAGAAAAAACCACCCCTTTAAAGTTACTCGGCGCCGGCGGAGTTTTTGCGGGCGGCCTCCTTATTTTATACAACGGCACGCTGGCTTTTAATCTAGGCGACTTGATCATTATTTTAAGCACGGTCACCTACCCCCTCGGCAACTTTTACGCCAAAAAGGCCCTCAACCTGGTCTCGCCGACCATAATTTTACTGACCAGATTTTTTTTAGGCGGACTGGTAATTTTATTTTTTGCCTTAGCCATAGAACGGCCGGCGGGCTTAGGCCGGATAATAATTGACCACTGGTTTTTGCTGCTTTTTAACGGTTTGATTCTGCTGGGTCTAAATAAAATCATTTGGTATGAATCCTTAAAACGGCTGGATATTTCCAAAGCGATTTCTTTAGGCCTGACTTCGCCGCTGTTTAGCCTGGCCGTTCTGATTTTTTTCGTCGGCGAAAAAATTTCCTTATACCAATGGGGCGGCCTCATGATCATGATGGCTGGCGTTTATTTTTCCGCCAAGCGCAAATCGGTTGATCCGCAAACTACTAAATACGCCCTCTAAAATATGAACAACTCCATCAAAAGAGGTTTCAGTTTTGGCCTGACTTCCGGGGTGATCACCACTTTAGGCTTAATGGTCGGTTTGCATTCGGGCACTCATCTAGCCAGCGTCGTCATCAGCGGCATTTTGGTGATTGCCGTGGCCGATTCGTTATCGGATGCCCTGGGCATCCACATGGCGGAAGAGTTTGAAAACCAACATACGCCTAAAGAAATATGGACAGCCACCGCGGTAACCTTTTTGTCCAAACTTTTGGTCGCCGCCTCGTTCATTATCCCGATTTTACTGTTCAATTTAAATACGGCCATTATTATCAGCATCGCCTGGGGCCTGTCCCTTATTTTTATTTTTAATTTTTTAATGGCTAAACAACAGCATAATAAACCCTGGCACGCGGTTGGCGAACATCTGGCCATCGCGATCCTGGTGATTATCGCCACCCACTATCTGGGCGATCTTTTGGCTAGACAATAAACTTATGCATAAAAAAATCCTCCTCATTTTAGGCCATCCGGATAAAAACACCTTTAACGGCGCTTTGGCCGAAGCTTATGAAACGGCCGCCCTGGCCGCGGGCGCTGAAGTCAGGCGCTTAAATTTAGGCGAGCTTAAATTTGACCCGGTTTTGTGGCTGGGTTATAAAAAAATCCAAACGCTTGAGCCGGATCTGCTACAAGCCCAAAAAGACATTCAATGGGCCGAACACCTGGTAATCATTTACCCAACCTGGTGGAGCACCATGCCGGCCTTATTTAAAGGTTTTTTTGACCGCCTGCTCCTGCCCGGTTTTGCTTTTAACTTCCGCGCTCGCTCGCCCTTCTGGGATAAACGCTTAACCGGCAAGTCCGCCAGACTGATCGTGACCATGGACGGACCGGCATTGTTTTACAAGATTTATCTTGGAAACCCCGGCCATAAAATAATGAAATACGGCATTCTTAAATTTTGCGGCATCAAGCCGGTCAAAATTACTTCCCTCTATTCGGTTAAAAATCGCTCCGATCGGACAAAAAGAAAATGGCTGAAAAAAATTAGCAAACTTGGCGCTAAGACCGTATAATTAAAAATGATGGCAAAAAAAATCCTCTTAGTTTATCCAAAATACCCCGAAACTTTTTGGGGGTTTAAATACGCGATAAAATTTATTTCCAAAAAATCAGTCTACCCGCCGTTAGGCCTTTTAACGGTGGCGGCGCTCCTGCCAAGTTCATGGGAAAAAAAGTTGGTGGATCTTAATGTTAGAACGCTCCGCGATAAAGAATTAAAGTGGGCCGATTACGTATTTATCAGCGCGATGGACGTTCAAAAAAAATCAGTCAAAGAAATTATCGGACAATGTCAAAAACTAGGAACTAAAATAGTAGCGGGCGGGCCGCTTTTTACCAGTAACCCTGATCAATTTCCCGACATTGATTATCTGGTGCTTAATGAAGCGGAAATTACCCTGGCGCCCTTTTTAAAAGATTTACAAAATGGTACGGCTAAACATCTATACTTTAGTGATACCTGGGCCAATATAGAAAAAACGCCCTTGCCTTTATGGCAACTGATTAACTTTAAGAACTACACGGCCATGAATATCCAATATTCAAGAGGTTGCCCTTTTAATTGCGATTTTTGTGATATTACTATTTTATACGGCCGACAAGTCAGAACAAAAAACAAACAACAAATCTTGACTGAATTAAACAGCCTTTACTTTTTAGGCTGGCGCGGCGTAGTTTTTATAGTTGATGATAATTTTATCGGCAATACCGTTAAATTAAAAACCCAAATTCTGCCAGCTCTAATAAACTGGACCAAAAAAAATAAACAGCCTTTCACTTTTCACACCGAGAGTTCTATCAATTTAGCCGATGATCCAGAGTTGATAAGCTTAATGGTCCAAACTGGCTTTAATACGGTTTTTATAGGCATTGAAACCGTTCATGAAGAAAGTTTGGCTGAGTGCGGTAAATTTCAAAATCAAAATCGCAATTTAATTGAAAGTATAAAAAAAATTCAAAGACTCGGCCTGCAAGTACAGGGAGGTTTTATTGTCGGTTTTGATCATGACCCGCAATCAATATTTGACGCCCAAATAAAGTTTATTCAAAAAAGCGGCATAATAACCGCTATGGTCGGGCTCTTAAATGCAGTCAGGGGCACCAGGCTCTACCAACGCCTTGAACAAGAAAAAAGATTAATAAAATCATTCTCTGGAAATAACACGGATTTTTCCTTAAATTTTATTCCTAAAATGAATTCAAAAACTCTCCTCGCTGGTTATAAAAAAATTATTAAAACTATTTACGCGCCCAAATATTACTATCGTCGGGTAAAAACTTTCCTCGGAGAATACCGGCCATTAACCAAAAACAGGGGTCAGTTTAAATTATGTTATCTTATGGCCTTGTTAAAATCCGTCCTCAGGCTTGGCATTCTGGGCAAAGAAAGGTGGTATTATTGGGGACTTTTTTTCTGGACACTTAGCACTCGGCCAAAATTATTTCCACTGGCTATCACCTTCTCTATTCATGGATTTCATTATCGCAAAATATTTGAAAAATACCTATAACTTACGGATTATTTGTTACTTTTTCTTTATTCTGTCGTTATATAATGGTGATATTATAGGTAAACTCTCTCAAAAATAATTTCTAAGAAGGTATTGGCAAAGGTGCCGAACAAAACACCGCGGCCTGTTTTCTATTGCGTCAGGCTGCTTAAAATTGTATAATTATCAATATTATGACAAAAATTACCAAGGCAGTTATACCGGTAGCCGGTTTTGGGACCCGCTTTCTGCCGGCCTCTAAATCGCAACCCAAAGAAATGTTGCCGATTGTTGATAAGCCAACAATTCAATTTATTGTTGAAGCTTTGGTGGAAGCCGGCATTACCCAAATTATCATTGTCACCAGCGGCAACAAACGCGCCGTGGAAGACCACTTTGACCGGTCGCCGGAACTGGAAAAATGGTTGGAAAAAGCCAAAAAAACCGATCTCCTCAAGGAACTGCGGGCTATTCCGCGCCTGGCCAATTTTATTTATATCAGGCAAAAGGGGCCGGTGGGCAACGGCACGCCTGTTTTAAACGCCAAATCCTTAATCGGCAACGAGCCTTTTATCGTCTGCTATGGGGATGAATTCTATACCGGCAAGCCCAACTGGATCAAACAAATGATCAGCGTTTACCAAAAATACCAGGATCCGGTGGTGGCCCTGGTTAAAGTGACCAAAGAAGACACCAAACGTTATGGTATTTTTTCCGGCCCGGAGGTTGAACGTAACATTTACCAGATCAACAGCATCATGGAAAAACCGGGTCCTCAAAAAGCCAAATCCAATCTCGGCGGCATCGGCGGCTACGTCTTAACGCCCGACATTTTTAACATTTTGGAAAAACTAAAGCCGGGCAAAGGCGGCGAAGTCTGGCTGGCTGACGCCGTTAAACAGCTTAACCGGATCCGCCCCATCTACGGCCGGCTGATTGAAGGCAAACTTTATGACGCGGGCACCATTCTCGGCTGGCTAAAGGCCAATATTGAACTGGGCTTGTCTCATCCTAAAATCCATAATGAGTTTAAACAATATCTCAAAAAATTAAAAATCCAGTAAAATCATGAGATTAATTAAAACGAAAAAATTCTGGCTCTTCAATTTAATCTTAATTTTTTTGCTGACCTCCGGCCTTTCGTGCAAACTCTTTCCGGCCAAAACTCCGCCAACGGCCCTAACACAAAATGTTGAACTTTCCTGGTGGGGCGTGTGGGATAACAGTTCTGACGTTCAACCCCTGATTGATGACTTCCAGGCCCTGCATCCCAACATTTCCATCAAGTACAAAAAGTTTAGATACCAGGAATACGAACAACAACTTTTAGAAGCCTGGGCCGAAGACCGCGGCCCCGATATTTACAGCATTCCCGCCACATGGATCAAAAAATACCAAAGCCGCATTGCGCCAATGCCTAACAGCGTTAAGTTATCGTTCCAGGAAGTTACCAAAACTTTAGGTAAAACCGAAGTCAACACGTACGTGAGGGAGCTGGGTACCTTTTCTTTAGGTGACATTAAAAATCAATTTACCGACGTTGTCTATAATGACGTTATTTTGGATGGCCGGATTTTCGGCCTGCCCTTTAGCCTGGATACCCTGGTTCTTTATTATAATCGCGATTTGCTGGATGCCGCCGGCGTGCCCACTCCGCCGGCTAACTGGACTCAATTAAAAGAGACGGTTAAACAGGTAACAACGATCAACCAAAATAACAGCCTGCTGCAGGCGGGCATCGCCTTGGGCGCGGCCGATAACATCCCCCGCGCCATTGATCTGGCGTCTTTACTGATGATGCAAAACGGCGCCCAAATGTCCAACGCCAATGGACAGGCCGCCTTCCATCTTTCGCCGTCCAAGGAAAAAGATTACTTCCCGGGTTTGGAAGCGCTCAAATTTTATACTGATTTTGCCGATCCGATTAAAGAAGTTTATACTTGGAACGACACCCAACCAGACGCCTTTGAAGCTTTTGTGGCCGGTCAAGTGGCCATGTTTTACGGTTATGCCTATTATTTGCCCCTGATCAAAACCCAAGCGCCCAAGCTTGATTTAGGGGTCACCGGCATGACCCAAATAGAAGGCTCGGCCGCACCGGTAAATTATACCGATTACTGGGTCCAGACAGTCTCCCATAAAAATAAAAGCGCTGACGCGGCCTGGGGCTTTTTGACTTTTGCCGCCCGCCAGGGGGAGGTGGATAAATATTTAAATTTAACCAGGCGGCCGACCGCCCTCAGAGGCTTGGTGGAAAAACAAAAGGCCGATCCGGAGCTAGCCGTTTTTGCCAACCAAATTTTAAATGCCACCCACTGGTACCACGGCCGGGACGTTTTAAAAATGGAAGAATATTTTAAACAAATGATCAAGGAACTGCCGGCCTCGGCCGAACCTTTGTTGCTGATGGAACAAACGGCGGCCAAAATCAACCAAACCTTATGATAAAAAAAGGCCTAAAACTTGGATGGAGCGGTTTAGCTATGGCTCTAATCGGCTCGCCTTTTTGGTTATGGCCGCTGATTGCTCAGGCTCAAATTCTGCCCGCTTGCACCGCCACCGGTAATTGCGGCATCTGCGATTTTTTAGATACTTTCGTTAACATTACGCAATGGTTGCTGGGCATTGTGGCGGGTGCGGCCCTGGTATTGATGGTTTGGCATGGCTTTACCTGGATCACCGCCGGCGGCAGTTCGGAAAAAGTTGACTCCGGCAGAAAAGGCATGACTCACGCCGTCTTGGGCATGCTGATCGTTTTGGCCGCCTGGCAACTCGTTAATATTACTATTGTTATTTTGGTTAATCCGCCAGACGGCGTCAACCAAAATTTATTTAACGGCCCAAATACCTGGCACGAATATTGCTCAGGTGGGGGCAATGTCTGCCTGGGTAAATCTTTGGGCAGTCCCTGCGGCAACGGTAAATTCTGCAAAAACAGCAATGCCGGACTTACCTGCGGCATAGGCACGGTAGGTATAGTGGTCGCCGGTGTACCCGTTTCCATTGAAGATCCAAAAAA
>LCKE01000011.1:20823-26509 GCA_001001205.1 Parcubacteria group bacterium GW2011_GWF2_45_11
GGCCATAACCCCTACAAAGATTATGCCTGCCTACCGGCCGGCGAGTGTAATCCTTATGAAAACTTAGGCACGGCCTATTGCCCGCCATTAAACAATGCCGCCCAGTCATGCTGTCTTAACATACAACCCGCCGATTCCATGCAATAATAAATAAATCCGGCGCCCCCTGAAGTTAGATAAATATGCTTCAGGGGAACCTGAATAAAATATTATAAAAAACTATGATAAAATTTTCAAAAATTGCCAGCATCTTAAGCCTTTGTTTATTGATCAGCGGATTGGTCTTGTCTCTGCCCTTAAGCCTTAACGCGGCCAGCTTGGATAACCCCCTGGGGAACAATAATCTGGCTCCGCAACAGCTCTACGGCAGAATTATCTACGCTTTTATGGGGGTCACCGGCACGGTGGCCTTGTTAATGTTTGTCATCGGCGGCTTCCAGTGGATGACCGCCGCCGGCAATTCGGAAAAAGTTAAAAAGGGGCGGGATACCCTGATGTGGGCGGTCTTTGGCCTGGTGGTGATATTTTCCAGTTACGCCATTCTTAGAACCATTTTGGAAACTTTACGATTCTAATTCGTATCTGCTAAGATTAAATATCACCTTAAGACTAGGGCTAGCAAAAATTAGTAAATTATTGTATAATTATAATAGTTTTAAAAGTTATCCCCATTTTAGGGACTACGATAAACTAATCTAAGATATTTAAAAAAATAATTAATTCCAAATTGAAGTTAATTCCGTAAATTAAATTCAATTCACGGAAGGAGGTGAAGATATGACAAGACACAAAAAAACCCTTATGGCATTAGCAGGCACTATGCTTTGGGTTCTACCAATGGTGGCCGGCGCCGCCGCTTCTTTAGGCATTGAATGGGGAGGCTCTACCGGATTAGGCAGTCGCGACCTCAAAGCCACAATTACTTCAGTTTTAAACGTCCTCTTGGGCTTCTTAGGCATTATCGCGGTCATTGTTATTCTCTTAGGCGGATTTAAATGGATGACGGCCGGCGGCAACGAAGACAAAGTCGGCGAGGCTAAAAAGCTTATTGGCGCAGGCGTTGTCGGTTTAGTAATTATTTTAGCCGCGTACGCCATCGCTACGTATGTCATCAGCACCATCAGCGAAGCTACGACCTAACGGCTTTCTAATACTTATAGTCTAGGCTATCCCCGTCTAGCTCAGCTGGACGGGGTAGGCGTGGACTATAATTTTGACTAGGAATTATAGATGTCTTTCTTAGCACAACAAAAAACAAAAACACGGGCGATCCTAGTTGCCCTATTTTTGTTTTCCATAATCTGCCTGCCGTTTTGGCCGGCTTTAATAGTCAACGCTCAAGCTAAAACAGTTGATCAGTTAAATCTGGAAATTTTTGAATCAACGGCTAAAGAAAGCGGGTTTACCAGTGATAATAAACAGGCACCCAACGCCTATCAGATCATCGGCTTTGTCATTAATATCGTCCTGGGGTTCGTGGGCGTAATTTTCTTTATTTTAATAATTGCCGGCGGCTTTATCTGGATGACCGCTTCGGGCAACGAGGAAAAGGTCGGCAAAGGCCGCCAACTGGCCGTGCAATCGGTCATCGGTTTGGCCATAGTCTTGGCCGCCTATCTGCTGACTAATTTTGTGGTTAAACAAATATTGTCCGTTTCCCTGACGTAAACTTTTTAAAAGATGAAAAAACGCGCCTTAAACATGTTCCAGCTAACATTAGCCGCGGCCGTAGCCAGTCTTATTCTATTTGCCAATATTCCTATCACTCAGGCTGTTGTAGACTATAAATGCCCATATACCGAACCTCAGGAATGTTTGGCTTGGACCTTAAACCAAACCGGCGGCCAGGCCGGCTTTCAGACCGCCTCCAATCCTAATACATTTATTGATGCCTCCTCGGCTACCATTTCCGGAAAAGTCGGCCAGATTATTTCCTATGCCTTAACCTTTTTGGGCGTTTTATTCCTGGTGATAGCCGTTATGGCCGGTTTGCAGTGGATGACGGCCGGCGGCAACGAAGACAAGGTCAAGCTGGCTAAAACCAGGCTGATGAACGCCGCCGTTGGCATGATTATTATTACTATGGCTTATGCGATAACTTGGTTTGTGGTTAATAAACTCCAAAAGGCGGTTGAATACAAACAGCCGTCCGAAGAATTTGTATGCAATGAAGCTAATTGTTCATTTTTTTGTGAAACATTAAATCAATTTTTTATAAACTGTGATGAATATAATACTTGTCGTTGCAGTGGCGAACTAGAGCCGCCAGAAATGTAAATATTTTTAAAAATCAATGAATAATCAAAAAAAAATAATATTACCTGCCACATTACTGATAACTCTCATAAGTCTTACGGTTAAAGCAAACGCCAAAAACATCAGCGACGTTATCAACAGTTTAGACCAGACCGCCGTTGAATCCCACATTAAACAGAACGTTACGGTCTTTGGCATAACCGGCACCTTTATTTTTCTGCTTTTGGGCGTTTTAGGCTCCATTTTTTTACTGCTGGTTATCTTTGGCGGCCTGACCTGGATGCTGGCCGCCGGCAACGAAGAAAAAATAACCAAAGCCCGCTCCACCATCACCCACGCCGTCATCGGGTTGCTCATAGTTTTAGCCGCCTATCTGCTGACCAACTTTGTTATTTTCCAGTTAAGCGACAATCTGACTACCGGCGGCACGCCCGCTGAAAACAATGCCCGTAACGATTCTGGCTGCACGAACTCAAACGGCGTCTGCCAAAATAATGCCACAGCCGGCCAAGCCTGCACTATTGGTAATGCCCAAGGCACTTACCAAACCGACCTCTGTTTAAGCAATCCTTCGCCAACTTACCTTTGTTGCGTGCCTAACTAAATAACGCCATGACCCATAAAGCCTGCAAATTTATCTGGCTGTTACCCCTGGTAATTGTTTTGATCTGGCCGCTGATTACTTCGGCCACCGACTTTTTGTGTCCGCCCGGGACCTCTATTTCGAAGTGTCAAGAATTAAAACTCCAGGAGGTTTATAATAATAGTTACGGCACTACAGCCGAAGCGGTGACCGCGCTGACCGTTTCGGAAAAAATCGGAATAATCATTTCTTATATGTTAGCCTTTTTGGGGGTTATCTTTCTGGTCTTAGTCATTTACTCCGGCTTCCAGTGGCTGACGGCCGGCGGCAACGAAGACAAGGTCAAGCAGGCCAGATCAAGAATCACTAACGCCGTTTTTGGCTTAATCATTATCCTGGCGGCTTTTGCCATTACCAACTTTATAGTGGGAAAAATCCAAAACATAGATCCGCCACCTGCCGCAGAACAAACGCCAGAGTAAACAGCTGAATGTGACTCAAATGATCCAATTCCAGTCATTGTATGGGATTGTGCCGGGAAAGTGGACTGCGATGTCAATCAATTCATAAGATGCGTAGATAATAAATGCGTATGCTCAGATGAATAATGATTAAAAAATCTTTAAACAAATTTTAACCTTATGCCGAAAAAAATCATAATTTTTATAATGCTCTGCTTTTGTTTAATTACGCTGTTTTCTAATGCAGTATTAGCTCAGACCCCGCCGGACAACACAGAAGAGACCACCGCACCTGAAACCTCGTCATTGTTGGATAATCTAAAAAGCGCCGGCACAGGCGCAAAATATGAGGTAAAAAGCCAAAGCGCTAACAACGCCATTCCCAATACCATCGGCCAGATTGTGGCCATAGTTTTAAGCTTTGTCGGTTCAATTTTTCTGATCCTGACGGTTTTTTCCGGTTTCCAGTGGATGACGGCCGGCGGCAACGAAGACAAGGTCAAACAGGCCAGAACCAGGCTGATAAACAGCATTATGGGCCTGGTTATCACCGTGGCCGCCTATTTTATCACCTACCTTATCAGCACCACTCTCTTGAGCTAAAACCATGATCAAGCTTTATAAAAATCTTATTTTTCTGCTAATCGCCCTGATTGTTTTTAGCCTGCCCTTATCATCGTCCGCAAAATTAAATATAGACAGCTATTCCCAGATCATTGCCGAACGGGCCGGCTATCAGACCACGGAGGTCAAAAACCCCTCTTATCTGGATACGACCGTTGGCAAAACCATCGCCCTGATTATGGGCTTTGTCGGCCTGATATTTTTCCTGATGATTCTGGTTGCCGGTTTCCAGTGGCTTTCGGCCGGCGGCAACGAAGATAAGGCTAAAGAGGCAAAAAACAGAATTGTCAGCTCCACCGTAGGCTTTTTAATAATCGTTTCCGCCTATATCATCACTTATTTCGTTTACCAGACCGTGCAAAACGCCACCGGCGAACCACAGCCCAATGACTGGTGGCAGCAGGCCGGCGGTTATGAATGTCAATACAACGTGGATTGCACCGATCCGTCGCAACCGTTTTGCGCCTGGTATGAGGTTCGCAGTTTTTGCGCTGAATGTTTAACTGATGCTGATTGCAATGGCGAACAATGCTGTACCAGTGTCTTTAATAATTTTTGCGATTCTGAATGTGAATAAATCCAGCACTTTTTCTAAAAGGTATTCATCAACACCACTTTCTGACACAATATTAAAAGGGGAAAAAGTTCTTACATTTATCAGCTTTTATTTTAAATATCATCTTGAAAATGGCGTGAGATATTAACAAGGTGCAGTATAAATTTATCTGACAAAATGAAACTATTTACCAAAATATTCCTGACCGCCCTGCTAGTCTATATTGGTTTAGCTGGCCTGCCGGTTTCAGCGGCGCCTTTTACACCGGATTTAAAAACCAATTTTGACAGCTACTTAAACATCGTGGCTCAAGGCCCCGGTTATAATACTAATGTGGATGCCAGCGCGGCCGGACCAATGATGAACCTGATTGCCTACGGCCTGAGCCTGCTGGGCATTATCTTTTTGGTTTTGGTCGTCTGGTCAGGATTGCAGTGGATGTCCGCCGGCGGCAACGAAGACAAAATCGGCGAAGCTAAAAAAAGAATCGTCAGGGCCTCCATCGGCCTAGGCATTACCCTGTCCGCCTTTATCATCTCTTATGCGGTTTACGCCTTTTTAACGGAACAATATCTGGATACTGCCGGGACGGAAATCGGCGCGCCGCCGGGCTCGCAAGAAGTTATAGCTTGTGACTCCGTACCGGATTGCGCCGACCGCGGCACCAGAATATATTGTTTGGCAGGAAATTGTGTTGAATGTGCCAACGACAACAATTGCTCTTCCCGAGCCGGCCTGGCAAACAGCGGCATCCCCGCGCGAGCCACCTACTGCCATCCTACATGGCATGTTTGCGTTCTGCCCGCAGGCACAAATTGTACATCCATTAAAGACTCCGGCTTATGCATCGCCAGAAACGACTGCAAATGGATTGTTACCGGCGATGGCGATCACGACACCTGGGCCGCCGGACAATGCTTTACACAAGCACATGACTGCCCGCAATGCAATGAAAATACCCCTGTTTGCGTAAAAATTGAAGGTGAGGGCATGGAGTGCGTGGAATGTGTCATGAATAAGGCCCGCGGCGCCTGCGGCGATTTCCAGGTTTGCACCTGGAATCAAACTTGTTTTCCCTAATCAATTTTAAAATACCGATAAAACCTGTCAAATAATCAGCTTAAACGATAGATATTAAGATTGAATTAATTTTGCTCCTTGTAATTTTTACACAGTTAAACCTGCGGCAGCGGCTACTGCCTAAAA
>LCKE01000012.1 GCA_001001205.1 Parcubacteria group bacterium GW2011_GWF2_45_11
TCGCCAAGGTTTAATCGCCAGCGATTGACGGCAGGAGCATTAAGTTTTAGGTTGCGCCGGACAATGGCAAGGTATTTAGAAAGCCATAAACCGAATATCATTCCACGCGGCCAGCTTATTTTAATTATCGACGCTCTGTGGTTTATGTTCGGCGGTAAGCGATGGACATTGTACCTGTTAACAATCAGATCTGTTAATCAGGATAGGGCGGTCATTTTAGAGCCAGTATTATGCCTAGGAAGAGAAAACTACGAGGCTTGGTCAGATACTATCTTCTCCATACCAGTAAACATTAGAAATCGCGTTGTAGCAGTGGTTTGCGACGGTTTTAGGGGAACAGATAGAATAGCCAGGGATAACGGTTGGATTGTCCAACGTTGCCATTTTCATTTATTGTCCCAAATGCAGGTTAATCGCGGCCACTGGAAACAGTTGCCGGACTCCAAGCAACGAGAACAGATTTATCTGGCAGTCAGAAAAATACTCATAGCCAAACCGGAAAAGCTTAATCGTTGTGTCAAAGAGCTGATTGTCTTACTCGTAAAAAATAACTGCCCGAGAAGATTAGGAGCGATTGCCAGGGAATTCTTGCGCCGTTTAGATCAATTCCGCTCTTACCGTAATTATCCGAGCTTACGACTACCTAATACCACTAATTCAGTAGAATCTTTTAACAAAATTATCCGTTCCAGATGCCGCCATCTACGAACGCCCAAATCATTATTATTAAGAACTAAAGTATTAATCCGTATGCGTAAAACTATCACTTGTAATCCTAAACTTTTTCAACAGAATTAATTTAAAATCCGTATCATATTAACTAAACTTTTTATTATAATACTCAATGGTCAGCTTAACGCCCTCGCGTAAATCGGTCTTAGGCAAGGAACCAAAAATATTTTCCGCCCTGGAAATATCCATGGCTTTGTAAGGCGCGCCGTCCGGCTTAGTGGCGTCAAACACCAGCTGACCCTGATAACCGGCGAGCTTTTTGATCAGTTCGGCCAGCTCTTTAATGGAAACGCCCTGGCCGACGCCGATATTAACCGGTTCAATAAACGGCTCAATTGTCAGCGACCTAATAATAATCTCCGCGGTGTCGTCAACATACTGCCATTCCCTCACCGGCCGGCCGGTGCCCCAAACAGCCACGGCCGGCAAATTCTCTTTTTTAGCCTGGCAGATTTTCATGACCAAAGCGCCCAAAGCATGGGATCTGACTTCGGCAAAATGATCTCCCGGGCCGTACATATTGGGCACGAGCAGATTAATAAAGTTCAGGCCATACTGCTTGTGGTAAGCGTAAGCCTGCACCCAGCTCATCTTGCGGCACATGCCGTAAACCATAACCGATTCGTCCAACGGCCCCTGCCACCAGTCCGCTTCGGTAAATTTACGTTCGCCGACATTGGGATAAGAACAGTTGGAGATCGGGTTGATAAATCTTTCCACCGCAACTTGACGAGCCGCTTCAATTAAATTGGCGGAGATTAAACTATTGTTATAAAAAATTTCGCCGGCGCGGTCCAACCCGAACTTAATGCCGCCCACGAAGGCGGCGCAATTTATAACCTGCGTCGGCTTTTCTTGCTTAAAATAATTTAAAGTCTGGTTAAAATCCCTAAAATCAACACCTTGTTCAAGCGAAGTTTGACAATACACCAGCCCCTGCTCCGCCAATTTTTTAACGACCCGCTGGCCTAAAAAACCGCTGCCGCCGGCCACGAAAATTTTAGTATTCATAAATGATTTTCCTTTTTTTGCTCGTTAAAATCCCCCTGGCACATGATTTGTACCAATTCGGCAAAACCGACTTTGGGCGCCCAGCCCAGATTTTGTTTGGCTTTACTGTAATCGCCCACCAACTCATCAACTTCCGTCGGACGCAAATAATTTTCGCTAATTTTAACTAGGGTTTGCCTGGTTTTTTTATCAACGCCGACCTCCGCCAAACCCCGGCCCTGCCACTCCAGGTCAAAGTCAAAAAAACCGGCCGCCGCTTCCACAAATTCCCTAACAGAATGGTTTTGCCCGGTGGCAATAACGTAATCTTCCGGCTTGGGCTGCTGCAACATAAGCCACATCGCCTCCACATATTCGGGCGCGTAGCCCCAGTCGCGCTTGGCCGTTAAATTGCCCAGCGTGATACAGGACTGCAAGCCTAATTTGATTCTGGCAAACCCCCTGGTAATTTTTCGGGAAACGAATGTTTCGCCGCGCCTGGGCGACTCATGATTGAACAAAATTCCGGAAACGGCGAATAAATCATAAGCCTCGCGGTAATTAACGGTTGACCAGTGGGCAAAAACTTTAGACGCGGCATAAGGCGATCTGGGATAAAAAGGGGTGGTTTCCGTCTGCGGTGACTCCTTGGTCTGGCCGTACATTTCCGAGGAAGAAGCCTGGTAAAACTTGGTTTTAATCCGGCTATCCTTGATGGCGTCCAGTAACCTTAAGGTGCCCAAAGCATCCACGTTGGCGGTATACTCGGGCATTTCAAAACTGACTTTAACGTGGCTTTGCGCCCCCAGGTTATAAATCTCGTCAGGTTGCAATCGTTCAATAATCCGGCTGATGTTGCTACCGTCGGTTAAGTCGCCGTAAAAAGTCAAAAAATCAGGATAATCGGGCTGATCATAAAGATGATCAATCCTGACCGTATTGAAAGTGGAAGCCCGCCTTTGAATACCGTAAACCTGATAACCTTTTTGCAGCAAAAGTTCGGCCAGATAGGAACCGTCCTGGCCGGTAATGCCGGTAATTAATGCTTTCTTACTCATAAACTATTTGATAAATGTATAAAGATAGCCTAAAGGATAGGAATATTGAAATTTTTTAGTCATAAATTCTAATAAAACATCGGCCAAAAGATGCGGGGCGAGCAACACCAGCTTTAAGGCCTTAAATAAATGACGATTGGGCATTAAATTCCCCCACTGGCTAAAGCCGGCAGTAAAAGGCCCTAAACCCAAAAAAGTCATTTGTTCCAGTTTAAAACCAAATTCCTCAAACATTTTAACCAACGCCTCAGGTGAATAGCGGAAGTAATCATTAGGACTGGGATGATAATCACAAATAAAAGGAGTTGCCCCAATAAACTTACCGCCGGGTTTTAAAATCCTTAATGATTCGCTGATTAAATTAGGATAATTATAAACATGTTCTAAAACATTAAAACAAAAAATATTATCGTAAGAGCTGTCCGCTAAATCAAAGGGTTGTTCCAAATCAAGTTTAATTAAATCTTCACCTGATTGATAAAAATCCGTACAAATTATTTTATAAGGCTCAACAAATTTAATAAAACGGTTATAACTGGCTGAAGCTGTGCCGGCGCCTAAATCAATAATTTTGCCGCTAACGGCAACTTTGGACAAAGCATGATTCATTAAAATACGGCCAATACCCTTGCCCATCAAGGACTCTGCCACAATATCGTTTAATAAAGCCGGATGCAATTTAGGTTTACTCAGTTTAATTCCCATAACCTCTAATATTTACCTTTAAAATATTTTACAAAGTAAGCCCAGGTCAGCCAGACATAAAAATAAACCCGCTGAAATTCTAATCTGGGCGGCAAAGTCTTTTTAAAACCATAACGTAAATAAAGCAAAGTGATTTTTAAAACCGCCTTAGTTATCATCCAAAACTGTTTGGCTACACGCCACTTTAAAAAATACCAAAAACTTTTATCATTGGTTCTATCCATTTCCATTTTAATGTACTTGCGCATTTTATTTTTCCAGATCTTAAAATCCGTGTCTTCTTCATTAAATATGGCCAATCTGGCTGCCTGAAGTGCACCCAGTCTATACTGCTCGTCAAATTCCACCACTTCATGAACGTTTTTAACGTAACGTGGGTTAACCCTCTTGTTAAAAAAATAAATTTCATAACCAGGGTAACCGGAAGCATGTTCAATCACCTCTCCGTCCAAAATAAACTTAGACGGCACATTGTAAACATACACACCTTCAGGTTCATTAATAATACCTTTAACCTCAGTAACTAATTCCGGCGAGGCCGCTTCATCGGAGTCTAAAGATAGATACCAATCGTAACTTGCTAAATTCAACAGTTTAGCCCTAATTTGACTAAAATTTTGAATAACTTGATTGAGCTCGTCACTGTCAAACTGCCTAGCAATCCTGACGTTATTGAATTTGCGGGCTATTTCCAAAGTTTTGTCCGTGCTGTTACCGTCCATAACAATCACTTCAGCAAACTCTTGAACGCTCTTTAAGCACCGTTCAATGGTTGCTGCATTGTTTAATGTTAAAACGCCGACTGTGCAGGGAATCTTTTCATTATTCATGATTTTGTTTTAAAAAAATTATTTACGGTCTGGCAGACATAGTCAACTTCCTCCCGGCTAATGCCCGGAAAAATCGGCAAAGATAAAATCTGCCCGGCGGCCTCTTCGGCAAAAGGCAAGTCTCCGGTCTTATAACCTAAAGCCTGATAGCATTGCTGTAAGTGTAAAGGAACGGGATAATGAATACCGGTGCCAATGTGATGGTCCGCCAGATAAGCCTGTAAAGCTTCACGCCGGCTTGTTTTAACCACATAAACGTAATAAACATGACGGCAGTCTCTGGCTTCAACCGGCAAAACCAAATCCAAACCTTTTAAGCTTTGTTGATACCAGCCAGCTGCTTCCCGCCTGAGATTATTCCATTCGTCCAAATAAGGCAATTTGGCGTTTAAAGTCGCGGCCTGGAATTCGGACATTCTAAAATTGCCACCGATCATTTGGTGATAATACTTTTGAACCGCCCCGTGATCCCTAATGATTCTGATCATTTCTGCCAGTTTATCGTTTTGAGTAGTCACCATGCCCGATTCGCCGAAACCACCCAAATTTTTTGAAGGATAAAAACTAAAAGCCGCCAAATCCGCAAGTCCTCCGACTTTTTCTCCTTTATATTCAGCACCATGAGCCTGACAAGCGTCCTCAATAAGATAAATTGACTTAGGTTGGCAAATATTTTTTAATTCGGCGATATTGGCCGACTGGCCATAAAGCTGGACCGCAATGACGGCCCTGGTCTTTCCTGAAACAGCCGCATTAACTTTTTTTGGATCAATTAAATAAGTATCAGGCTCAATGTCGACGAAAACTGGTTTGGCGCCAACCATTGAAACCGCCTCGGCTGTGGCAACAAATGTGTTAGTCGGCACAATAACCTCGTCTCCCGATTTTACCTCTAAACTTCGTAAAGCCAGATAAACGGCGGAAGTGCCTGAATTCACCGCTACAGCCTGTTTAACCTCTAAATAATCAGCCCAAGCAATTTCCAACTCATGAACATTACGTCCGGAAATAAAAGCTGTTTGATTGATAATTTCCTGATATTTTTTATCAACTTCACTTTTAAACTGGTAAAACTTTCTTTTTAAATCTATAAATGGTACTTCCATATTATAATTTTATTGGACGATTAGTTAATAAAGACTTATTAGCGGCAGTTAACTGCTTAACCACTGCCAGCCCAAAATGGCCATCGGTGAGGGGACGCTTATTCTGGCTAACAGCTTTAATAAACTGCTCAGCCATATTAAGCAAAGGTTCCTGATCGGCATAAGTTAAAATTTGACTGTCACCGTTAAGATAATTTACTTTGTTTGCCTGAAACTTTATCTGGCAGTTAAAAATTTTTAATTTACCTTCACTTAAAGCGTCATCAAAAACCAACATTTTTTTATCTCCAGCCAAAACTATTTTTCTGGTTTTAACAGGGGAAAGCCAGCTGACATTGATGTAAGCAAAAAAATTCTTAGGATAAGTCAAAACTAAGCCGGCTATTTCTTCAATCTCATTCCCGGCATGATAACTGCCACGAGCAAGCAATGATGTTGGCTG
Source organism: Parcubacteria group bacterium GW2011_GWF2_45_11 (assembly GCA_001001205.1). Lineage (GTDB taxonomy): Bacteria > Patescibacteriota > Patescibacteriia > UBA1558 > UBA10009 > UBA10009. The sequence goes on from LCKE01000012.1 coordinate 5,864, forward strand.
GTTATCCTGAATAAAATTTAAAATTGATAAATCATGAACCGCAAGATCCCATAACACATTCACGTCTTTTTGCAACTTGCCTAAATTAGCACGATCAGCATAATAATACCACAAATTTCCTAAAACTTTTTTTTGTAATAATTCTTTAATTTTTAAAACTGGTCCGGAAAACAAAAAAGTATGATCAACCATTAAAACTTTATTTTGCTTTTTAGCCAAAGCAACCAATTTCTCTGCCTCCGATAAAGTTTTGGTCATTGGCTTTTCCACCAAAACATCTTTGCCGGCGATTAAGGCTTTGGATGCTAGATCATAATGATTCTTAACAGGCGTAGCCACAACTACCGCCCGCACGCCAGGATCACTTAAGACCTGCTGGTAATTTGTAGTTGTACTAACTATTTTTATCTAAATCGCAAACCATCACCTGAACATTCTCCAACCTCAAAAAATTACGGACTAAATTCGGTCCCCAATAACCCACTCCAACGACAGCTATTTTAAACTTTAGCCTCATAAGCTGCTGAAAAAATCTTTAAATTTATCGGCAATAACCTGGTGGCTAAAATGGCTGATCACGTAATCGCGCCCATTAGCCCCCAAAGACCGCCTTAAGCTTTCGCTGTGGCCCAATTTTATCATACTTTGAGCCAGCCGCAAAACGTCTTTTTCCGGAGTAAAATAGCCATTTTGACCGTCTTTTAAAAGCTCTACCATGGCGCCGGAGTCGGAGGCAATCACCGGTTTCCCGGTCAGCATGGCCTCGGCCATGGCGTAACCGAACTGCTCCTCGGACCCCTGATATTTGATTGAGGGGTAAACAAAGACGTCACAGCTGGCGTAAAGCTCCGGCATTCTCTCATGCGTCACCCAGTTCAAGATGGTTACTCTATTTTCCAGTTTGTAACTTGTAATTTGTAATTGGTAATTTATTTCTTCGGGGCCAAGGCCAACCAGCAGTAAATGCGCCTCGGGTATTTCCTGGGCTACTCGGCTAAAGGCTTCAATTAAATAGGCCACGCCTTTTTGTTTGTTAAAGGCTCCGGCGAACAAATAAACGAGCTTGCCGGCCAAACCCAGCTCTTGCCTGAAAGCCGGCTGAACCTGTGGGCTGAATTTATCGGCATCCAAGCCGCTGGTGGGAAAAGTGGCGATTTTAATCCGGCCGCCGTAATTTTTTAAAATTTCCGCGGCCTTATGATTCCCGCAGACCGCGCCCTGGCTCAGCTTGATGGTAGCTCTGACTAATTTGTCATAAACGTACTTTTTGCCGGTGGTTTTTTCCGCGGAGGACACCACGTCCCAAAAATTAAAAACATGCTTCAGGCCCAAACATCTGGCGATACAGGCGTTAAAAAACGTGGTTAAAAGATTCGGTTCGGAAGCGGTAAATAAAATTTTCACCCCTTTTAATCTTAAATAAATCAGCTTGAATTTAATCAACGGCATCCAGCCCTTAAGCAGGCCTTTGATTAAAGGGTAGTGAGAGTGCCAAAAAAGGGCGGTTGTTTTTAAAACCTTCAGCGAAGTTTCTTTTGGCGGATAGTAAACCTGAGTGCCGCCTTTGGCTTTCCATTTTTTAGGCAGGATAAAAAACAGCTGCTCCTTTTCTGGATAATGCTCCCAGACGTCAAAAAGATTTTTTCTGATATAAGTGTAACCGGTGATGGCGATTTTCATATTCTTCTCACTAATAATGCGCTGACCAAGACTAACGTCTCCCGACCAATCTTGCGCTTAATCGGGACGCTAGCCGTGTTTTATCAGTCTTTTAAAATTAACTAAAGTATGGGCGAAAATCAAATATTCCAGGATCAGCAAAGGCAAAAGATAGCGCTCAATATTCCCCGGAGCGCCTGTCAGATAAAAATAAGCAATCAATAACCCGAGCAATAAAAGAGCGGAAACCGCTTTGGGCTCCAGGGCCATTTTTCGCCGGTGAAAAAAATAAACAAAATAAAATCTGACAAAATTCACAAATAACAAAAAAACAATGAGCGAACTCAGAAGCATGGACCAGGAATGTTTAATAAAATCCAGCTTGTCGGCCGAAGCCAAAAGCTGACTATAGCCTTTATCGTAATATTGGCCGCGGTAAAGCTGGCTGATATGATTATAATATCTGGGATCAATGGTTTCTAGAGCCATTCTTTTGGCCTGATGCTTAACCGCCAGCCAAAAATGAGAGCTTAAAAACTCCCTGGTTTTTTGCTGATAATAAGCCAGATTGGCCGGATCGGCGTAATCGGCAAATTCACTAATCACCTGCCCAGTTTCCGCCCGGTAGGCGGCCTGAGCCGCCTGCCAATAACCGGCCAGATCAGATTCGCCGCTCCAAAAACCGATATTATACCGCCAGTTATTGTAGCTGGGCAAGGTGGTTAAAAAAATCTGCCCAAAATCCAAATAGTTTCTAACATACCAGGGGCTTAAAAACGCCGCGGTTAATAAAATAAAAAATAGAACATTCACAAACAGTTTCTGAAATGACTGCCGAAAATGATAAATTAAAACCATCAGCACAACCACGGGGACGTAGATGACCACCGGACGGATGAGTATGGTTAGGGCTAAAAATAAAGCGCTTAATAATAAAAATCGCCTGGGCCCGCCGTTCAGGAATCTGATCGCCAGCCATAAAAACCCCAAAAAGAAAACAATAAACAATGTGTCAGATAAAATCAAAAAATTGACGGTAAGAAAAGTCGGGTCAAGTAACAACAAAACGGCCGCCGTTTGCGCGACTTTGACTGAAAATATCAGTTTAGCCAGGCGATACAACAAATAAACGGCCGCCAGCCCCAATAAAAACTGCAGGCCGGGTATAAAAATATAGCCCTGATCGCCAAAATTCCAAAAAACGGAAAGGACCGCGGGGTAACCCGGCGTTCTAAAAGCATTGGGCTGGTTAAAAGTTAGTGCCTCGGGCTTAGCCACAATCTCGTTATTAACAAAACTCCAGTTGTCATGAATGGACTTGGCTAAACCCCAATAATGATCGGAATCCGGGTAATCATTCAGCTTATCCACCCCGTAACTAAAAAAGAAACTGCAAAAAACCGCCAGCCTTAAAACCGCCAGCGCGACCACTAAATTTTTAAATGTCAAATACTTTCTCATAAATTTTATAAGCATGGCCAAGATAAGGCGGCGCTATTTAAAAAACTGTGCTGGTTAAAAGGAAGCTCTGCTTTAGACATCATTTCTTTAGTTTATAACAAAGCTGCTCGGCGAATAATGACTTCCACCAATCCCTTAAATAGCGGCGGCCAGCGCCGGCTTTGACCTTTTCAATCTTAAAACCCAAACCCAGCAGGGTTTTTTTAAAATCAGCGTAAGTCCAAAACCTCAGATGCTCTTTGGGGTCAATCAGCCACTGTTTGGGAAAACGGCCAAATAAAAGTTGCAGACGGTATTTATAATAGCCGGTATTGGGCACGGTCACATAAACTGACTCGCGGGCAACCCGCCTGGCCTCCTTTAAGGCTTCCTCGGATAAAGCAACGTGTTCCAAAACTTCGGACATGATGACCGTGTCAAAACTGCTGTCGGCAAAGGGAAACTTTTCCTCCACGTTGCCCAGGCTGACGGCCAGACCGCGTTTTTCCGCCAGCCTTAACGCTTCTTCGGAAATATCCATGACCGTGACAATACAATTTTTCTCTTTAGTCAGCATGGCTCCCAGATAGCCGTCTCCCCCGCCGATATCCAAAACCTGGCTGCCGGGTTTAAGCCAGTCGGTTAAAATCTGGTACCTCAGCCTGGTCCCTTGCGAGGCGCCGCGCTGTTGCCAATAGTTATTGTAGAAATCTTTGTTAGTCATAAATATAATGGGTATTTATAAAATTATTTTCCCAGCGGCTTTGGCGGCTTTGATAGACGTTGATAAAAATTTATTTTTTTCATAGCTTGACACTTAAATAATAATTACCGTATAATCCCATCGTTGCCAGTCCTGTCATCATAAATTTACGGAGGGAGCATGAGTAAAATCCAGGTCACCACCCGTAGTGGCCGTTCCATTGATGTTGATACCTCAGAGAAAGCATGCATGGCCTTTGGTTTTAGGCCCGGCGAGCGTTTCGTCATGCCGACCCAGGGCAAAGCCAAAGGTACTGTAGTGGGAGTGGCGCCATTACCTGTGGGGGCAGAAAATCTGCCCGAGGGAACCAAAGTTCTCTGTGTCCAGATGGACCACACACCCGAATGCGTTTATTTTAACCCCACCCCGAACAATCTGGAAAAAATCAACGATTAAGTTTTCCGGCATTATCCGTCTCACAGTCTGAGGCGGTCTTTTTTTATTAATCAATCCAAGACCTTTTCACCCGGTATGTCCCGCACCACTTTTATCAGGCAGCGAGATAAGTCAGCGTTCGCGTTATCTTAATTCTTAATTTTTTATTCTTAATTCATCAATCATCCCCTTAACCACCTTCTTGGGCGTCAACTTTTCCTTAAACAGCTGATAACCGTTTTCTTCAATCTTTATTCTTAATTCTTTATACTTTTTCAGCTCTAAAATCTTATCCGCCAAATCACGGGGATCGCCGGGATTGGCTAAGAGCACATTTTCTCTGTCAGTCAATAGTTCCTCCAGGGCTTTTGATTTTCGGGTAATGACCGGTTTTTTCATGGCCAAAGCTTCGTAAACTTTATTTGGTATAACATAACCGGCTTTTTTAGTTAAGCCAAAAATTCCTAAAATCACGTCAGCCTGCGCCATGTAGCCGGGCAGCTCCTCATATTTGGCCGGATTGAAAAACTTAACATTGCCTGTTTTAAATTTTTCGCTTTGCCCTTGAACTTTTTTAAACGTCTGGCCTTTGCCTAAAAGCCGAAATTCAATATCCGATTCCGACTTAAGCAGGCTGGCCGCTTCAATAATGTATTCAACCCCCTGCAACGGAATGTAAGTGCCGTGAAAATAAACGATAAATTTCTCCTCAGGCTGCTTTTTTGTCTGAGGAAAAAATACCTTGTCGTCGCTACTCACAAAAATCCGCTTAAAACGCGCCGGACTGATTTTTAACAGACGCGAAAAATAATCAATGTGCGCCTGGGTATCCAACAACACTACGTCCGCCAGCATCACCGAAAACCAGTCCCATAGCCAGTAATTCAAGGCCATTAGGCTGAACTTGCGGTGATAACCGCGATCTTCTATGTAGCCGCCGTAATGCGAAGAAAAGGCGTCAAAAATTATTTTGGTCCGGCACAACATTTTGGCCAACGGCATAACGGTTTGGCCGGGAAACCCCACCATCATCAGATCATAGCGCCCCTTAAGCTGACGGTGCTGCCTGATTAACTCGCCGTACTTTTTAAAACCGGTCGCCTGGCTTTGGCACTCCAAAACCTCATGGCCGTTTTCCGCCAGACCGCGGATGATCACGCGGTTGCGGGAATAATTTTTATCGTACATGCCAAAGTAGCAAATTTTCATGAATGATTATGAATAATGACCATTAAAAACTTAACCGCCAATTACCAGTCATCAGTTATTCATTATTAATTATAAGTTATCAGTTATTCATCATCCGTCATCAATTTTTTCGCCGCTTTAATTTAAACAAAGTTACCCAGTCAATCACCATAGTCAAACGGATCAAAAATGACATCAGGCCCAGATTCCGGTGCACCCAAACGCGCTTGATTTCATAAACATTGTCTTTTTTCTTCACCAAGCCCTCGTGAGTGGTGCAAGCCGCCGTAAAACCCGCCTGTTGCACCGCCGCCATAACCGACTGGTTATATTTGCCCCCCGGATAAGAAAAATGCTGCGGAGCGCGGCCCAGCTTATCCCGCAACCAACGATAGCACTCGCCGACCTCGCGCTGTAATTCTGCTTCGCTTAAAGACGGCAAATCCTTATGGCTTAAGCCGTGCCCGCCGATATCCACGCCGGCCTCGGCCATTTGCTTAAGTTCGGGCCAGCTGATTCTAAGTAAATCGTTATTTAAATTCGGCAGCGGCTTAAGTTCAGCCGTAACAAAAATGGTAAACGGCAGTTTATTTTTCTTTAAAATAGGCCAGGCGATTTTATAGTTGTCCTCGTAACCGTCGTCAAAAGTAATAGCGACCGACTTATCCGGTAAATCAATCTCGCCTTTTTGATAGCGGACAACATCGGCCAACGGCACAACATGATAGTGTTTTCTTAAATAACGCATCTGCATCTTAAACATCAGGGGATTAACCGAGGCGTACCAGCGGTTTTTGCCGACCGCATGATAAAGTAGCACCACAATCTCTTTGGTCCTTAAAACCGGCTTAAGCATCAGACGCCTGGCGTAAAAAAATAAATAAAATAAATCCTTAAAAAATTTCATCAATTATTTTTTTAATCAAGGAAGTTAAACCGTGATTTTTAACAACAAGGCTCCGCCACTCCGCCGACGGCGGATTTTTACAAAACTCGGACATTCTCTCGGGCAGTTCCTGATCCCGACAAAAACATTCAGCCGGCAACAAATCCTTAAAAGCTTCGTTGGTAGTTAACACCGGAATGTTCATAGCCATGGCTTCCAACACCGCCTTATCAATACTGCCGGTTTGGCTCAGATTGATAAATAAGTCAGCCTGGCTTAAGACTGCCGGCAAATCTTTATATGCAACTGGTCCGATAAAGTCCACTTTATTTTGTAACTTGTAACTTACAACTTGCATCTTAAGTTGATCTAAATACCTTCTATCCGGCTCCAAGAGCGGTTCCCCCACAATTTTAACCCTGACGTTATTTTTGACTTCATCAGACAGCTGACTGAATGCGGCAATCAATTTATGTAAATTTTTGACCGGAGCGATACGGCCGACCGTCAGAATTTCAAAATAATCTTTAACCATCTTAACTTGCGGCTGAAAGTGTTCCAGATCAATGCCGTGACCCGTCACGACAATCTTATCCGATGGTAAACGACAACTTTCTGAACTCGCGCTAAAAATCTTGTTGACTAATTTTTCCGCCTTCAGCAGATATGGGCTGACGGACTTATGGGTGTACCAAAGATACAAAGGCTTTTTTAAGCTTTTATTTAAATGATTGACCGCCACAATGTATTCGGGACACATGTGAGCCAAAACCGCATCCACTTGAGGCAAGAGTTGTTTGGCTAATTTTCGGAATTTTAATAACCGTCTGATTCGGCCCTGGCCTGCTTCTTTGCCCAAAGAAAAAACTTCCACGTTAGCCGGCAGTTTAAACTGCCCTTGAGATAAAGTGATGACGCTGACTTTTTCCACATGAGCGGCAAATTCCCTCAGCCAGCCCGCAAAAAAACCTAAAATAGCGTCATTTTGATCAACTTTTTGGGTGATAATTAAAAGTTTCATTTTTTTAAATACTTTTTAAGCGAGAGTTGCAGTTCAATGCCGCCTGGTTTATCAACCTTATCAGCAGCCAGCATAATCTGAGTACCCAACCAATTAAAGGGACCGAATTTAGGCAAAATGATTTGTCGTCCCTTAAAACTGGTAACATTTTTAAATTTCAAATCCACAACCTTAAATCCGGACTCTTTTAATAAATTATAAATAGTTGCCGGAGTAAATATAATCCGATGGTCAGGGTCGCCAACAATGTCATCCTTACCTAAAAAAGTATACTTAATAATTTTATGTAAAGATAAAGCATTAGGCGTATCAATAATAAAGCGACCGTTATCTTTTAAGACTCTGCGTACCTCATTTATTGCCTGGCCAGGATTCCAGGTATGCTCTATGACTTCACCCATATATACAGTATCAAAAAAACTATCATCAAAAGGTAATTTATGAATATCGCCTGAAGATACGTTATCAAAACCCAGTTCCTTGATTAAGTCTTGATTGTTATCCAAGCCGTAAATTCGCTTATTAGGGTATAGATCCATTAAACGCTTAAAGCGATCGCCTGCGGGACCCAAACAACCAATGTCTAATAATTTTTCCCCGATAAAATATTTCTTAAAAAAATCAATTCTATCCATACATCTATTAATAATAATTCTGCTTCTAACAGATTAATTATAACGTACTAATGATTTGATCCCTTGGGCGTAGTCCCTGATCATCTTTTGATAATCAAACGACTTAACTGATTCAACAATCATTTCGGTCTTTCCCATTTCGCCCCCGTTTCCGCCAAGCGAAAAATCACTTAATCTTTTAATCTTTGCAGTAAAGTCCTCCGCCGACCATTGGGCAATATAGCCGTTTTTACCCGGCTGAATAATATCGGGCATAATGCCGACGTCGGTGGAAATAACCGGCACGCCGCAGGCCAGGGCTTCCAGGCCAACTCTGGGCCCGCCCTCATTGGCGGATGTAATCAATAAAACTTTGGACTGATTATAAGCCTCAGCTAACGCCTGGCTGGTGGGCAGCCAACCGAGCAACTCCACCTGGCTGACTAATTTTAAATTTGTAATTTTTAATTTTAAATTTTCTTTTTCCGCGCCCTCGCCCACCACCGCCGCCCTAAATTCAGGCCGTTCTTTTTTCATCAACTCAAAGATTGCCAGCAACAAATCCAGGCCTTTATTCTTAACCAGCCGCCCGACAAACAGCAGATCGTATTTTTTTTCCAGCTTTTGCGGTTGAAAAATTTCTTTATCCAGGTAAAAAGACGGCAGATAAACTATCTTGCTTTTGGGAATTCCGGCAAACAATAAAAATGTCGGCGTCTGCACCCGATTAACCACCCGGATAACTTTGGCCGGCCGCGCGACAAATCTGAAAGATATTTCAAAATAAATTTTCAGCAGCCACTCTTTAAAATCCCCCGCTTTGGGGTAACCGGGCACGTGATGAACTTCAATCATGTAAGGCGTCTTAAATTTCCGATTAATCTTTAGAGCGGCGCGCGAATGTTTAAACGGCGGATAATCATGAACCGTCATGACCTCAAAGCGGGAACGCTGATAAACTTCCTGAGCCTTTTGATAAATCCGGCTGACGGAATTTTTGGCGCCGTGAAGATAAACATTATCAAAAATCAATCTGTCTTCAGCGGCCATGGGACAAATGACGTCAATCCTCTCCCAATATCTGCAAAATTCACGCAACAAATGATAAAACGGACCTTGCTGGTTTTTTATCACCTGGCGATCGCCGGAAATCATTAAGAGGTTCATAATATTTGCAATATAATTATTGGGCGGCCGGCAGTTTCCTACCCAGCGGCCGCTGACTGCCGAGCGGCTTATTTAGACACAGATCTTAGCCAGGCTTCAGTCTCCCGGATCATCCGGTTAAAAGTAAACTGTTGGCTCTTGGCCAAACCGGCTTGAATAAACTGACGCTGTTTTTCCTCATCCGACAATAAAACGCAAACTTTGGCAAAAATTTCCTCTTGGTTATCAAACTCAAATAAATAACCACTGACATTATCGTCAATCACTTCGGGATTGCCACCGACCCGGCTGGCCATAACCGGCAGGCCCAGAGCCAAAGCCTCAAGCAACACGTGGGCTAAGCCTTCGTAGCCGGAGTTCAGGATAAACAAGTCAGCCGCTCTAAAATATTTACCGATTTCCTGATGCGCGACCGGGCCAACCAACCCAACGCTTTTCTCCAGTCCCAGATCTTTTATTTTAGACCGGAGATGGTTCTGTAACGGTCCGTCGCCCACAATAATCAGGTTGATATCGCTAAATTTGGCCGCCAATTTGGGCATGAGCCGAATTAAGGCCTCTTGCCCCTTCCAGGGCGCTAAACGGCCCACCGATAACAAAATTTTGCCATTCAAACCCAACTGCTCCCGGGCCTGTTCTTTGGTCAGCTGACAATTTATCCCGGTCAAAGCGTTATAAACAACCTGGACTTTTGCCGGCGGTGCCCCCCAGTGGCTGACTATTTTTTTCAGATAAAAACTGGGGGTCAGCAGACCATCCATTCTTTTAACGATAAAGTGTTCCAGCCAGCGGTGGCCGGCAATCAACAGGCGGTATTTTTTGCTTTGAAATTCATCAAGCAGTTCGCTGATCCCGAATTTATTCCTGGCTCTTTCCCAGGCCACGTCGCCCACAATCTTCATGGCCGCTTTTTTACGTCGCAGATGCTTGACTAAAAGCGCCGGCAGGCCTGAGGCCACCGGCCCCTGGGCAAAAATCAGCTCCGCGCTTTTGGCAAGCTTAAAAAGCTTTAAGGTATAAAGAACAAACTTGGTCAAAACATTTTTTCGGGGAATTTTAGTAACAGCATAAGCGCCGCGGCAATCAACCGTCACCCGTTTAACATCGGCGTAAGTAATCACCTCAACCTTAAAACCGTCATAAATAAGCCGAGGCACTATCTGCTTAAGGTAAGTGGCCGGACCGCCGATATCCGGCGGAAAAATTTCCGCGGCAATGACCAGCTTCATAAAACTTTGTTTTTGGAACTGAGATTAAACTTATACATCAGAATGGTGTAAAGATAGGCTTTGCCGGAGCGCCACTTGTTTAAAGTGACCTCCCCGATCCTGTCGCGGTAAGGGATGTTGACTTCGGCGAATGTAAAACCTTTTTTGACCGCGCGGATGATTATCTCAACCGGAAAAGCGTAATTGGTTTCCCAGGCATGGGAATCAATAACCTCGCGCCTGTAAGCTCTCATGCCGGTAGTCACATCATGGGTTTTAATGCCGTATAAAATCCTGGTCATGACGGCAAAAAGCCAGTTGCCTAATTTGTTGGTTAAAGGCATGGCCTTATTTTGCCGGTGCAGGCGGTTGCCCGAAACAATGTCGTAGCCTTGTTCAATTAATTTAATAAAATCAGGAATCAGTTCCATGGGATAAGTGTCGTCGCAGTCGGTGGTAATAACAACGTCGCCGCTGGCATTGATCAAAGCGTCAATCAGGGCGCGGCCGGGGCCGCTGGGCTTTTGGCTGATCACCCGGGCGCCCAGTTGAGCGGCGATCTCGGCCGTTTTATCGCGGCTGCTGTCCACAATCAAAATCTCCGTGCCCACCGGCGCGTATTTTTTAATGTCATTGATCACCTTGGCGATTGATTTTTCCTCGTTCATGGTCGGCATGACCACCGATAATTTGCGCATAAAGAAAAAGCTTAACTGGCTTGATTAAGAGTGGCGGCCAGCTTTTTGGCGTGCGTAATGACCGCGTCCATATTAAGATATTCAAACTCGGCAAAACGTCCGACAGCCGGCAGATTTTGAGATAGAAAATAATCGTAAACAATTTTTTTATTCTGCTCATGATCCAGCTGCGGCACCATGTAAGCATACTCGGTCCGTTCAACTTTAGCGGTTATGACTTCCTCCGGCTTAATAATGTTTTCCCTGGCTAGGCCGGCGGTCACCTGGCTGATTAAGTCATGATCGCTTAAGTCGTGGACGCCGTCGCCGGGATTAGTGGTGATTTCCGCCTGGACTACCGAAGTCCCCGGCGGACACATTGATTCGCTTAAAAATTTGTTAAAACAAACTCGGTGAAAAACCAACGACTTATCCGGAAAATAGACGGCGAATTTATCGGTCAGCTGATCCCGCTTAATGCCAAGCATAACGACCGCCAACGAATTATAACGCAAACTATTAAGGGCGGACATCACGGCGGCCGGCGCCTCGGGCCAGACTTTAAAAAAATTATGCACCGGCATGGCCATCACCAGCTGATCAAACGCCAATTCCCGGTCCGGTCCGCTGACCAGATAGCGGCCGTCCTGGCGCCTGATCCCGGTCACGGCAAAATTGGTTATAACTTTGACTCCCGCCTCCAGATTTTTAGCCAAAAAGCTATCGGGCAAAGCCTGAACGCCGCCCGCCCGGGGATAATAAAAATACAACTGATGCTTATAACCTTCCGATTTAATGCCCAAAGAAGACTTAATCACGTCCCGGGTCGGCGGCAAAGGCAGGCGATCTTTAGCCCATTCCAGGCTCATTAGAGCCGGGTTGATATTCCAAATCTTCTCATTATAGGGCCAAAGATACTGCTCGGTAATGCCTTTGCCGAAATGATAATACAAAAATTCTCCAAAATTTTTAGGCAATCGTTTCTTTTTCAGTTTATTGGCCAAATAATAAAACAAGCAGGCCAGATTATCCCTCAGCGCCAATTTGCTCAATTCGTTCTCAAAGGGATATTTAATGTAACGGCCCTTAAAATAAATCTTATTGTTACGGTAGCGCTGAATTTTATTTTCCCCCAGCATGGACAGAATAAACTCCAAAATCTCCTGGTCTTTGGAAAATAAAATGTGTCCGCCAAATTCAAAATGAAAACCCTCGTGGACAAATGCCCGCAACAAGCCGCCGCACTTGGCTTCCTTTTCCAGGATGGTGACGTTGTAGGCGGACTTATCTAAAAAATACGCCGTGCTCAGACCGGCCAGTCCGCCGCCCAAAATACCGATGGCTTTTTTCATAATCTTTCGGACATTAATTTGTCGCTCAGATAATTGGCGATTAAATGGATAATAATCATGTGCAGATCTTCCACATAAGCGTAACTGTTATCGGGTACAATGATAAATTCATCCACCAGCTCCCTAGCCTGGCCGCCGTCAAAACCCAGCAAACCGACTGAAACAATCTTTAATTCCCTGGCCACTCTGGCCGCTTCCAAAATATTGGCCGAGTTGCCGCTGCCGGTAATAAGAATAATCAAATCGCCCTGGTCCCCCATATTTTTAAGCGGCTCGGAAAAAACGTACTGAAAACCCTCGTCATTGGCCCAGGCGGTCAGCAAAGGAATGTTATCCGTTAAATTTATAACTTTAACCCGGGACATCTTTTTGGACTGGGGGTGCTTGCCCAAATTCAATTTCTGTAAATCTTCCACCAGGTGGGCGCCGGTGGCGGCGCTGCCGCCGTTGCCCGCCACATAGATCGTTTTTTTGCTTCTGACCGTGGCTTCAATCAGATTAATGATGGTTTCCAGTTTCGGCCGATCCAGCTTGTTGATCAGAGCCACGTCCTTGGCTAAATAATCGTCAATATATTTTTGGGGAATAATTTCATCCATATTGATTAATAGATAAATTGATAAAAAAATTAAGTTACTTGTGAGGCCATACCCATCCTTAATGAATAAAAATGATCTTGCTGCCTTCTTTTTCAAACTTAAAATCCACCGGCCGCAAATCCGGCAGGGCGTTTTTAATCGCCGCATGCCTTTCCGCCGGGGCGTAAATGAGTAAAAAGCCTCCGCCGCCGGCGCCTAAAATTTTACCCCCAATCGCTCCGGCCCGCCTGGCCTGATCATACCAGCCGTCTATCTGCGAATTAGTAATGCCACCGGCCATCTGCTTCTTAAGCTGCCAATTCTCATGCAAAATTTCACCAAAAGCCTCAAGATTATTATGTTCCAGTTCTTCCTTTAAATCGTCAGCTAATTTTACCATGCGCTTCATGATGGCCACTTTATCCGCCTTGGTTTCATAATTGCTTTTTTGTTCCGATAAAACATCAGCGGCCGAACGGGTGATGCCCGTATACAGCATCATTAAATTCTTATCCAGCCGCTCTTTAACGTCCGGACGGCAAATAATGGGCTGGACCTCAACGGTGCCGTCGGGATTGAATCGGATGTAATTTAAACCGCCGTACGCCACGGCATACTGATCCTGCTTGCCAATTGGTTCGCCGCAACGCTCTATTTCTATATGACAGGCGGCTTTGGCCAGGCTTTCGGCCGCGGCAAATTCGTTCTGATGGGCCTTAAGCGCGTTAATCAGGCCGGCGGCAAAAGCGCTGGAGGATCCCAGGCCGGCGCCCTTGGAAGGAATGTCGGCCATGGAAGTAATCTCAATCTGGTTGGCAATGCCCAGGTATTTTAAAATCTCCCTCACCAGCTTATGCTTGATTTGGTCAACATGATCAACAATCTCGGTCTCCGAATAGCTCACCCGGATATTGTTGCCAAAAATCTTATTGACCGTCAAATACATATACTTATCTATAGTGGTGGAAACCACCGCTCCGGAATGTTTTTGATAAAAAGAAGCCAAGTCGGAGCCGCCGCCGACGAAACTTATCCTAAAGGGTGTGCGGGAAATAATCATAAAACTTAAAAATTACTAATTATGAGTGACTTGATAAAATATAAGCAACGGCCTTTTGAAAATCATCAAATATTTCTTTAATGGCCATTTGATGACGGCCTTCCCGGCAGGCATACCCGGTCTTAACGCCGACAAATTTGATGCCGGCATTTTCCGCTGTCAGCGCGTCAACCGTGGCATCGCCGATAAAGTAGCTCCGGGATAAATCAATGTTATAATCTTTAACCGCCTGCTCAATCATGCCTATTTTGGGCTTGCGGCAAGCGCATTCAATTTTGTACTTTAAATTTTCCCCGGGGAATCCCCGATCGGGAATGTGGGGACAAAAATACAAACCGTCCAGCTTGGCCCCCTGATTGCCCAGCAAAGTTTCCATCTTTTTGTTATATTGCAAAACGTCTTCGTAAGTGCAAAAACCTTTGGCCACGGCCGCCTGGTTGGAAATAACCACGGCCAGATAGGCGGAGCGGTTAATCTGCCTCAGGCCCTCAGCCACTCCGGGGAGCACGGCAACCCGGTTAAGATCTTTTTGAAAAGTTTCCTCGGTAATCACGCCGTCGCGATCCAAAAAGATGGCCGGCCGGGGATGATCAAAATTAAAAAGGGCAAAAATGCCTTGGTTAACCGCCCGCGTGGCCTCGGCCAGACGCTCGGGCGTACCAACATCCTTAAGATATTCGGCCGTCCGGTAAGCGGCCAAACGCTGTCCCTCGGCCAAGGCCTGCGGAAAAATATCCTTGGCAAAATCCTGTGATCGGCCCTGGCTGATAAAGTCAATTATGCGCGGCGAGGCCACATAACAGGCGGCGCTGACTAAATTATTATATGACAAACCGGACGCGTGCGGCTTGTTTAAAAACCGCCTAATGCAGGCCTGCTCGTCAACCTCTACTAAATCGCTGTCAAAAGGGTGGTCATTGGGATGCGTCACCAAAGTGGCCAAAGCCTTTTGGCGCTGATGAAATTTAATCAACCGCCTGAGATTAAGATTCATCAAAACATCCCCGTAAAATATCAAGGCGTCATCATTGAACTCTGCTTTAATTTCCGCTTCTTGAAAAGCGCCGGCAGTCCCCAAAGGCTCGGCCTCCCTAAAGTAACGGAGCTTAACCCCCCAGCGGCGGCCGTCGGCAAAGTAATCCATAATCTGTTCACCCAGATGATGGATTAAAATGGTTATCTCGGTTAAACCGTATTTCTGGCAAAGTTCTATCTGATACTCCAAAATCGGTTTGCCGGCGACTTTAACCAAAGGCTTGGGAATAGCCCGGGCAACGCTGGCAAGCTTGGTCCCCTTGCCTCCGGCTAAAATAAATACCCGCATATTTTAATGGTTTTCTAGAATCAAATTATTAATCGCCTGTTTAACGGCCGCCGAGGAACTGTACTCCGGCTTAAAACCCAAAGCCGCTAATTTTTTGCCGCTTAAATCCACCTGGGTAACGTCGCCGGGCCAGCCTCGGACGCCGCCGCTAAAACGCAATTTAACCTCTTTTAAGCCCAGGCCGGCAATCACCAGCATGGCGATTTCCCTGACTGTAGTCCGGCCCTCTGACGTTAAATTAAAAAAGTTAACCTGGTCTTTGGCCCGCTCAAAGGCCAATAACATGCCCCGGAGGCAATCGGCCACGTACATGTACGGTTTACATTGCTCGCCGTCGCCTAAAATTTCCAGCTCGCGCCCGTTTTGTTTAAGCTTATTAATAAAATCCAAAATAACGCCGTGGGTGCCGTGAGGCCCGATAATGTTGGCAAATCTGAAAATCCAGGCCTGAAATTGATGAATATGGGCGTAAGCGGAAATTAAACCTTCGGCCGCCAGCTTATTGGCGCCATAAAAAGAAATCGGCAATAAAGGCCCGTAATCTTCGCTGGTCGGCTTTTCTTTGGCCTCGCCGTAAATCACCGAACTGGAGGAAAATAAAATCTTTTTCAAGCCGGCCTCTTTCATGGCTTCCAAAACATTATGAGTCGCTAAAGTCCCCAGCTTCAGATCAATCTCCGCGTTCTTAAAACTGGCAATATCGGAATTGGCAGCCAGGTGAATGACTAAATCGTAAGGCTCGCTTTTAAAAATTTCCTTAACTTTGTTAAAATCCAAAAGATCCTCCTGGTAAAATTTAAATTTATCATGATCAAACCATTCAGCTAGATATTCTTTTTTGCCTAAACTAAGATTATCAATAACAGCAACCTGGTGTCCGGCGGTCAGCAGCTGTCCGGTAAAATTGCTGCCAATGAACCCCGCACCACCAGTAACAAGTATCTTTGACATAGACATATTGATAAAGCAAATTATGAGTAATCAGTTATCAGTTATTAGTTACCCAACCGACTCGTTGTTATGGCGGGCGGGCGCACTTTATGATTTCTTGACTCGCTAATTTAATGATTATTCACTGGCCGAAAAGTGATATACTTATGGCCGATAAAATTCCAAATCAAAGTAATGGCGCTGGAAATAACTTTAGCCAGCATATACCATAAACCGAATATCTCCACGCCCACGGCCAAAATCCCGTTGTTTAAAAGAATGCCGATGGCGGCAATAATTATAAACAGGCCCGCCTGCCGGCCGATCCGTTTATCAGCATTATTAAAAGTCCAAAAACGGTTCAAAATATAATTAGTGGTAGCGCCGCCGATAAAGGCCGCGGTGGCCGAAGCCAAATACCACAGGCCCAAAAACTCCGTTAAGCCGAACAATAAGGCAAAATCTACCACCGTGGCCGTGCCGCCAACAAGGCAATACCGTAAAAACATCCGCAGGCCCGAAACCTGAATTCTGATGCCCAGCTTTCCCAGTATTTTATGAAATAAAAGGCTAAAAAAATTAACCGTTTGGTCAATCATCGGGTGAAAAAATAATTCGGCTGAAATTAGCAAAACTTGCTTATTTGTAAAAAAAATTATACCCTATGATTATAATAAAATTTACTTTATAAGTCAATATAACACTTTTTTGACTGATTATGCGGAAAATCCTCTATCTTGTGACTCAATCCGAATGGGGCGGCGCTCAAAAATATGTTTTTGATTTGGCCGTAAATTTAGCGGCCAGCCAAAATGAAGTGGTAGTAGGTGCCGGCCAGGGTGACGGCGAGTTATTCAAAAAACTGGAAGCCAAAAATATTAAAACCTTAAGACTTAAGCGGACAGTTAGAGCCGTCAACCCGCTTAAAGACATTCTGGCCGTTTATGAACTGATAAAAGTCTTTAAACAAGAAAAGCCGGATATCATTCACCTCAACAGCTCAAAAATGAGCATCTTAGGCAGTTTGGCGGGCAGGCTTTACGGTAAAAACGTCAAGATCATTTATACCGTCCACGGCTGGGTTTTTAATGAACCGCTGCCCTATTTAATCAAGGGTCTTTATTATATTTTAGAAAAATGGACGGCCAAATTCAAGAACGTCTTAATCACGGTTTCCGATTATGACAGGCAAATTGCCGTTACAAAAAACCTGGCGCCGGCCGAAAAAGTCATCACCATCAATAACGGCGTAGAAACCTTGGAATTTTATGACCGTGCCGTTGCCCGGGAAAAATTACAAGCCTACGGACCGCTAAAACCGCAAAGCCCTGTTATCGGCACAATCGCCAACTTATACCAGACCAAGGGCCTTGACGTTCTCATTAAAGCCGCGGCCATAATCATTAAAGACTGCCCTGAGCTTAAATTTATGGTTATCGGCGAAGGCGCCGCAAGGCCAAAACTGGAATCCTTAATCAGGATTCATAATCTAAAAAATAATTTTATTTTAACCGGCGCCGTCAGTCAGGCGGCCAGGTTGCTAAAAGCTTTTGACATCTTTGTTCTGCCTTCGCTTAAAGAAGGCTGGCCTTATACTTTACTTGAGGCCGCGCAGGCCGGCTTGCCCATTGTGGCCACCAAAGTCGGCGGTCTGCCGGAAATCATTCAAAACGGCCAAAACGGCCTGCTGGTTAACCCCGGCAAGCCGGCCGAACTGGCCGCGGCCATTATGCTGTTTCTTGCCGATCCCGCCCGGGCCGCCGACTGCGGCCTTAAAGCGGCTACGTCAGCCGAGCAATTCACCCTGCAAAATACCGTTGAGCAAACTTTAAAACTTTACCAAAACCTGTAAAATAAGAGTTAAAACCGCCCCGAGCGCAGTTAAAGGGGCGGTTTTTTAGTTAAATAAAACACGGCCGGACAAATCAAACTCCCCGCCCAAGTGGGCGGGGAGTTTTTCTGTTTCAACAATCTTAAACTTCAACTAATTACGGCTGAAGTAAAGTATTGCCGTACCCTGAGCCTAATGAATTACCCATTAAGAGGTAACCGTTAGTCCAGTCGTTGGAAGTTAACTCAACCGTGCCGTGATCGCCATCGCCGCTGGAACCAGAGTAGTCAGACCAAACGTAATTGGCCTGAGCTTCTGAAGTTCCGGCACTAGTGCTAGCCAAGGCAACATAATCTTTCTCGTAAGTATCAGAGGAAGATTCCATGTAGCCATAGGTGCTAGAAGCAGCATCGGCGGCAGCTAAGTAGAAGATAACGGAATCCTGACCGTCAGCGGTACTGCCAAGGCCGCTGAAGGAAGCGGAAATGGCGTAATCCACCGGATCATTGGATTCAATGGTCTGCTCGCTGTTAAAGACTAAGACGACCAACTGATCGGTTGAAGTACCGTTAGTGCCGTCATCACCGCCGGCAGTTAATGTGCCGTTGCAGGTGCTATCTCCGTCCAAAGCCAAACAGTCAGTAGTGGTAGTGGCTGGGGCATAACCGTTTAAGAAAGTGTAATCGGTGTTAAAGGTTAAAGCCTGCCCATCCTTGGAAACGGAGAAATCCTGGACCGTGGATGAAACGCCTGCTTCAGTAATGTCATTTAATCTGACATACATCTTCAAGCTCTTCAACTGGGTGATAGAACCTTCAGCAGTAGAAACTGTAAACTTGTACAGTTCGGTAGTGCCGTTGGCTAAGGAGTTGGTCACTGCTACCTTGGTGAAGGTAGGAATGGTCTTTTTGACGATGGTTAAATTGCCATTGATGTAACCGGTATCGTTTGGCGGCGTAGCGGCAACATAATCTGAGTTGGAGGTGGAATAGAAGACCGTGTTACTGCCGGCGTCAGCGCCAACCACTTCAAAGGAACTGGCTCTGTTACCGTCCTCAAAAGCTAAGGTAACCGGATCGCCGGTATAGGCGACGTTAGGCCCGATATCGGCGTAGTTAGCCTTAACAGTTAAGATGGAATCGGTATCCTTAGCCACATACAGATCCAAGCCGGTAAACTGGGCATAGCCCGAACCAATGATTGCCTGCGGAGCTGTTTCCACGCTCTGGCCGGCGGAGTTAGTGTAGCTTAAGGTAACGCCTTCCAAAGCGCGATAGTTAGCGGCATGCTTAGCCTGAATCCTTAACTTATTGACAGTTAAGTTTTCGCGGGTGGCATGGAACCTGACTCTTAAAACAGTTACGCCGTCAGTGCCGGAAACAACCAAAGCGTTAGCAGGCGTGCTGTAGCTGTAAGCGTTCAAGGTGCCGGTATTCTGAACGGTCACATATGAATAGTTTGAATCCATAGTGATGTCAGCAGTTTCAGTTACGGATGCCGTACCGGCAGTGGGGGCGTTGGTGAGAGTGCCATTTCTCTGAGCTGTAATAGTGGAAATGGAGTTGCCATCTTGATCCACAGCGTCAATAAAGGTATAGCTGGCATCAGTTGTTAAGATATCAAACGCCACTCTGTCAGCATTGTCGTTAAAGTAAGCGTTATTGCTTAAGTCACCTTTTAAGACTAAATCAACGGTAGAATCGGCCGGAATAGTCCAGCCTAAGTTGTCAAAGGTAACATAACCGGAAGTATCAATTGATTCTACTGTGCCAAGCTGTTGATTACCGGAATATAGTTTTAATTGAGTAACAACATCTTTGGCGTCAATATAGCTTGTGCCACTGCCATAATTTCTCTTAAAGGTGTTTGAGCCCGTGGAACCGTCGTAGTCAACATAGGACGCAAACTTAATGCTGTTAATGGTGGCCGGAGAAGATACGCCGGTAGTTAAGTTATATTCAAGGAACTTAACGTTGGCGGAACCTTTAACGGCAGTCACTTCACCTT
>LCKE01000013.1 GCA_001001205.1 Parcubacteria group bacterium GW2011_GWF2_45_11
TGAGTCATATTTTAACCATAATTAATGGATTAATTATGGTTAGATTTTAAATGACTCAACCGATTAGGCCAAAGTTAGAAATTAGATGACTCAATGCGAAGTCCTTGACATTTTCCGCTGACCGGCTTATACTGCCGGTAATAATTGCCACAGACCGTGGGTATCGCTTTTTCGAGCGGGTAAAGCCTACGCAGGCGTAAAGTTCAGCATTTTTGCTGTTTTTTGCCTAAGTTTATGTGGTTTTTAGCCACAGTTTTTTGTTTAGGGTGCTTTGGGGTGTAAAGTTTGGCAAGCCGAGCCTATTCGCGTCATTAGCCTTTAATCCATAATCAATTATTTATAATCTATTCATATGGCCAAAACACGTCAAAAAAAAGAAAAAGAATTAGGCGATTTGACTGCCGGTTTTAATCAGGCTAAAGCAGCTGTTTTTACTTCTTTTGAGGCTCTGACCGTCGCGGACAGCCAAGAATTAAGAAACAAGCTGAGAGAAAACAAGGTCGGCCTGCAGGTTTCTAAAAAAACTCTTTTAAAAAAGGCTTTAAGCGAAAGCAAACTTGACGTTGATCTTGCGGATTACCAGGGCAACGTCGCGGTGGCTTTTGGCTTGGAAGACGAAGTTATGCCGGCCAAGCTGATCAGCCAGTTTGTTAAAAAACACGAGCAGCTTAAGATCAGGGGCGGCTTGCTTTCAGGCCAGCCGATTTCCGCCGCCAAGGTGATGGAACTTTCTCAATTACCTTCCAAGCTGGAGTTGATCGCCAAAACCATTGCCACGATCGGCGCGCCTGTTTCCGGTTTTGTTAATGTTTTGGCGGGAAATTTAAGAGGCTTGCTTAATGTTTTAAACGGGGTCAAGGAATCCAAGAATCAATAAATCGTGTATCGTGCCCGTCCGCCGCAACAACGAGTCGGGCGAGTATCGCGTATAGTCCATTATTTCGTTAGACGCTATTTAGGATACAAGATAGGCGAAAGATGCTTATAATAATCTATTAATTAAATAATCATATAATCAATTAACCAATAA
Source organism: Parcubacteria group bacterium GW2011_GWF2_45_11 (assembly GCA_001001205.1). Lineage (GTDB taxonomy): Bacteria > Patescibacteriota > Patescibacteriia > UBA1558 > UBA10009 > UBA10009. The sequence goes on from LCKE01000013.1 coordinate 1,031, forward strand.
AACTATGTCAGACGAAGCGAAAAACACTGCTGATGCGCAGGCAGTTGAGGACAAAAAGGTGGAAGTCCCGGCCAAATTTAAATCATTGGTTGCAGAAATAGAAAAAATGTCCGTTTTGGACCTTTCCGAATTAGTGAAGGTCCGCCGCCGCGCCCGTGGCGATGGCCGCTATGCCCGCCGCCGGTGTTGCCGAAGCCGGAGCCGTCGAGGAAAAGGACAGTTTCAACGTGGAGCTGACCTCAGCCGGCGCCAACAAGATCAACGTGATTAAGGTCATCAGGGCCGTCACCCAGATTGGACTTAAGGAAGCCAAAGATATGGCCGAAGGCGCACCCGTTATAGTCAAGGAAGGTGCCAAGAAAGCCGAGGCTGAAGAAATCAAAAAGCAGCTGGAAGCAGCCGGCGCCTCTGTCACTTTAAAATAAGGCGAATAAAACGCCGGTAACTTACGAGTAATTCACAACTTAGTGAACTCATAAAACATCCGTCAATTAAGACGGATGTTTTGATTTTAAGATATTGATTTTTATCCAACACCTTTTCTAATACCCTCTAGAAAAGGTGTTGGATTTATTTGCTTTCCCAGCCCGTTGCCTGCATTAAGCCAAAACGGTTGCCCTCGGTGTCTTTGGCGACGGCAAAAAAGCCTACGCCCGGAATTTCCATCCTTTCTTTGATAATGGCGCCGCCGTTGGCTTTAACGGCTGCTACGGCCTGATCCAGATCAGGTACCTCTACGGTGCAGTCGTAAAGGTAAAACTTTTCGCCGTCAGCCGGCCTTTGGTAAAGGCCGCCGTTGATGCCGTGGCCGGATTCAGCGGTGGTAACGCCCCAATAGTCCAGGCCGCCTTCCGCCTTTATCATCATCTGTTCTATTTTCCAGCCTAAAACGTTTTGGTAGAAATTTTTGGCGCGATCCACATCGTCAGCCTGTATTTCAAAGTGAACGACCCTGTTCATATTTTAATACGATTAATGATTAAGCCGGTATATTATAACAAGCGATCGCCAAATCGGCAAATAAATCGCGTTAGTGCTGATTCAGATGCTGATTCAGATTGACGTAAAGATTAATGTATGATATCTTAAAGCGTCAAAAGAACATTCAAGATCAAGTAAGGAGGAGAGGAGCGGCTATGGCCACGATCATTCCGCTTTACCCGGCGGCGATAGCAGTAGTAAAAAATGGCTTTGACTACCGGGCAATTACATATTGGGATCAGCCTCCTATGCCGGAAATCAGCCAGGCGGTTTTTACGGTCTGGCCAGAAAAGCCCGGCGAAAGCATTAGTATGCTTAGGATCAGAGTTTCGGTTGAGGCGATCAACCGAGGCATTTTTGACAAAATCCAAGGCATTTAATTAAAAACTACCAGCTCTATCACGACACACTTCCTGTCACATTATTTCTTTTTTAGATGCTAATGAGGCAGGCAGTTTTTTTATTCAGGCAAATTTGTTATAATCTGACTGCTAATCATTAGTCAATAATTTTTATGCTATTAAAAAATAAAGTCACCATTATCGGCGCGGGCATGGTCGGCAGTACGGCCGCTTACTCGCTCATCGCCTCCAATTTGCTGGAAGAGCTGGCCTTAATAGACAGCCATCCGGCTTATTTAAAAGCGCAGGTGATGGATCTGCAGCACGCCATTCCGTTTCACGGCAACACCCAAGTCAAGGCCGGCACTTATGAGGATGTCAGGGACAGCCGCGTGGTCGTTATTACCTGTGGCGCCAAGCAAAAAGTAGGGGAGACCAGGCTTGATCTGGTGAAAAAAAATTCCGCCATAATTAAAGAAATCCTGCCCCGGGTTTTTAAGGCCAATCCCCGGGCTGTTGTCATCATGGTCACCAATCCGGTTGACGTTTTAACTTATCTGGCCGTCAGCCTGTATCCTAAATGCGCGCGGCAAATTATGGGTAGCGGCACCATTCTGGATTCGGCCAGATTCCGCTTTCTGCTGAGCCAAAAGCTTCAGGTCAGTCCCAAGAGCATTCATGCCTATATTGTGGGCGAACACGGCGACAGCGAACTGCCCTTATGGAGCAACGCCACTATCGGCGGTGGGGGCATAGAAAAATTCGCCGGTTTAAGCGCGGCGGCCAAAAAAAGCCTGTTCAACCAGGCTAAGAACGCGGCTTACGCCATTATCGCCGGCAAGCAGTCCACCTATTTTGCCATTGCTTCCGGCGTGGCTGAAATTGTCGGCGCCGTTATTATGAACCGGCGGACGGTTTTACCGGTTTCCCATTTGCTGACCGGCGAGTTCGGCTTAAAGAACGTTTGTTTAAGTTTGCCGGTGGTTGTCGGCCGCGAGGGCATCGCGCAAAAAGTCGGCTTAACCATTTCCCCGGCAGAAAAAAAACAGCTGGTTGAGTCAGCCAGGAAGTTAAAGCAGGTATTTAGAAGCGTCAAATAAAGTTAGGGCTTTTTTTTAACGGTGAATGGGTTATCCATGTTAAAAGCCCCATTTTATTTAAGTCGCAGAATACTCCAGCCTTTTAAGGCTGGAGATGAATGCGACACCTTTTGCGAGCGAAGCGAGCAATATGGTAGGATGTAGTCATGAGGACATCCAATATCACTTCGTTTGGATACCCCAATACCGCAAAAGGGTAAAAAAGGAAACGATAAATTCGCTAAATATTTTTAAAATAAATTAAAATCACAATTATGAAGAGAAAAAATGAAAAACCATTTCCCAAAGTTGATATTATTGATATTTTTAAAAATAGGGTCCAGGAATATCTAGAGTATAGATTTGAAGGTAAAATAATAAATCATTTAGAATACAGGGGAGGAAAATGGAGTGAAGAATACAAGTGGAAAATTCTGCCGCAAGTTCATAATGAATTTTTTAAAACAAGAATAACAAAAGATAACATCATTGAAAAAATAGAAATATTAAGAAAGAATAACCCTCAAAGCGGTTCTTTTGTTAGTTGGACCAATATTGATGACTTAAAAAAATTCGCTGAAAACGATCGCGCCAAAGTTGCTGATTTGTTTACCCAACTCTTTGACGAAAAAAATAATATTGCCGATAGAATAAATTACTTTATTGAAGCCGGAAAAAAATTCAAAAAAGATATCAAGCTTGGCACCCCGTTGTTTGGCTATATTTTAGCGATTTTTAATCCCGGCAAATATCCGCTTTTTAAAGGTTCTACTTGGCAGTATATTAAAAAAATAGTCGGCGGAGACGCTTTAAACATCGGCAAAAAATATGAAAGATTTACCGAATATTGCATTAAAATCGGCGAATATTTAATTAAAAACAACCTTTTGCGCGATATCAGCGTCAATAATGTTTTGGTAACAAAGGATCTAAAAGCATTAAATGGCCAGGATTTCTTCTATATACTCGAACGTAATGTTCCAGTAGAGTCACCAGTATCATCTAGAGTAAAAAATCAAGAAGATAAAAATAATCCTAATCATACTAATATGGCAAAACAACCAAAAAATTTAATTCTTTACGGCCCTCCTGGCACGGGCAAAACTTATCTAACGATTAATAAAGCGCTGGAAATCATTAATGATGACGGTAATTATTGTCAAGGCAAGTCAAGAGAAGAATTAGTAAAACAATTCAACGTTTTAAAACAAAATGGCCAAATTGAATTCATCACTTTCCATCAGTCGTATTCATACGAAGAGTTTATTGAAGGCATCAGGCCTGTTTTGGAAGGGGAATTAAATACCCAATGCGCAACAGAGGTCAAGTACAGGATCAAAGACGGAATTTTTAAAAGAATTTGCAGAAACGCTCTGAACAATCCTAAAGTGAATCATGTGCTTATCATAGATGAAATTAATAGAGGCAACATTTCAAAAATTTTCGGCGAGCTTATCACACTTATTGAAGATGACAAAAGAAAAGGGCGAGAAAATGAGCTTTCCGCTACCCTGCCTTATTCGGGTGAGATTTTTTCCGTGCCGATAAATCTTTATCTCTTGGGGACAATGAATACCGCAGACAGAAGCATTGCTTTAATTGACATTGCACTTAGAAGAAGGTTTGTTTTTGAGGAAATTATGCCAAATTACGATTTATTGAATAATAATATCGGTGATTTAAATTTAAGAAAATTGCTTATTAAGTTGAATAAAAAGATTGAAATTTTAATTGATAGAGATCACCAGATCGGGCACAGCTATTTTATGAATCTAAATACAGAAGCGGATTTGCACAGCACTTGGTATAATAAGGTTATTCCATTGCTTCAGGAGTATTTTTACAACGATTGGGAAAAGCTGACAAAACTTCTGGGCAAATATAATCAACAGGACAATACCGGGTTCATAGAGTATAAAAAGGACGGCGAATATCAAGATCTTTTGGGAGACGAGTATGCCGATTACGACATAGATCAATTGCCGGCTGAATTCCATAAATACAATCCTGGTGAATTAATCAGCGCTTTGGCAAAATATTATGGATAAAAATCGCCTTAAAATTTTTGAATATGAGTTAAAGAAAGAAATAAATGTTCCGGGCGGATTTCAGTTGAGCAGAAAAGAAATCAACGCTTTCCAAATTCTCAATGAAAAGATAAAAATGAATCAAGGGGTGAAAAATGATGTGATAAAATTTGATTTTTTCAAAGATAAAACATACATTTCAACTTCATCCTTTGTCGGGGTTTTAAAAGCCGGTGGCAAGTCAATCCAAATCATCCCAAAGCTGGCTAAAGGCAATGAAGATTCTGTTGATTATTCCAGGCAAGCCGTGAGAAACCTGCTTTATATGTTGCAGTTCACCAAACAATTGAGAATTAAGGAAGTTGCCGTATCCGACTTAACCCAATACAGCGATGATTTTTATGAAGTGCTAATCCATCTTTTTACCAAAAATTTGCTTCAAATAGTCAAAAATGGCTTTAATAAGGAATACGTCCGCAAGGAAGACAACCTCTTTTTTATAAAAGGAAAAATCGTTTTTAATGAGCATTTGAGGAGCAATTTGGCAGATCAGTCAAGATTTTACCTGCACTATGACGAGTTTTACGAAGATACGCCTTTAAATCGGATATTCAAATACGCCGTTCATTTGATGATAAAATCAACGAATAATTTCAGCAACCTCAAACTTCTGCAGGAACTGCAATTTATTTTTTCCGATATAGAATTTCAAAAGATCTCAAGAGAAGATATTAACCGCATTCGCTTTAATCGTCTGAATAATGTTTATGAGCCGGTGTTTAATCTGGCTAAACTATTTTTGACCAATAGCTCGCTGGAACTTAGCGTGGATAAAATCAGAACTTTTTCCTTTGTTTTTGACATGAATCTTCTTTTTGAGGAGTTTATAGGCGAATTTATTAAAAAAGAATTTAAGAATACATACCTGAAGATTACCTTGCAAGGGCCGTCAAGATATTTCGTGGAAAATAAAATCATCAACGATAATTTGGAAGGTCCCGTGTTCCAACTTAAGCCGGACATTCAATTATACAGTGACGTTGCAGACAGCAACCCCGATCTTATTATTGATACTAAGTATAAAATATTAAACACGGAAAGCGATCGTAAGGAGGGGGTTGATCAAAGCGATCTTTACCAGATGAACGCCTATTCAAAAAAATATAACTGCGGGAAAATCATCCTGCTTTATCCGCGTTTGGCGGATCAGGCAAATAAAGAAGTGGTCTTCAAAATTGATGATGGATTAAATATTTATATCAGAACAGTGGATGTATGCCGAGATTTAAAAAGGGAGCGACTTGATTTTAAGCAAGAATTAGAAAGTATTGTCAGAATTAATTAACGGCAGGATTTATAAATACAAATGACTTGCTTATTCTTTTTCCTCTCTTTCATTTTAGCCATTCTTTTAATTACCGGCCTTATGAAGCCATTCTCGCTGTCTAAAATATTCGGAAAAACGCTTAAAAGAAAAATAACCGGCCTTTTATTTGGAGGACTGGCTTTTTTTCATAGATTATGGTCGGCGTTATAGCGCCTAACCAGAATCAAACACCTAACAGCTTGGCGGTTAAAGAAAATATTCAAACCCAGTCAGATGAAAATATTACCGGTAATTCCGAAGAGTAAGTCACACCAAACGACTTTTCTGCTAATTTAGTTAATTCTAACTATGCCGCCGAAGGCGCTGATAATCCCCCCAAGTATTGTATTCCGTAGTTAAGGTTTGCGTTATTGAATGGCCACCACAAAGACCTGATTGCCGTTTAAGAGGTAAATTTTTTTATTCTGTTCTTCCACCACAAAGTCCTTGAGGTCGTTGAATTTTTCGGAAAAATACTGATTTTTAATTTCACCTGCCTTGGTGATAATCAAAAAGCGTTTGTTGGGCGGGTCCAAAACATAGAGATAATCATCTTCGGCGTCGGTATAAATTTTAGTCGGGGCGGTTAATTCCGGTTCAACGTTAATCTTGGCGGGGAAGTCGCGTTTATTGCCCGAAGCGAATTTTTGAATCTGTCCGTTTTGGGAAAGCAGGAACAAATAGCCGTCCACCGCCATGGAGACCCCCTGATTAACCGGCGAACCGTCTTTAATCCAGCTTTGGCCGGAGATAAAATTTTTGCCCGACTGGGTCAGGCGGAAAATTTGGTTGGCCGTTTTGTCCAAAAGATACATTTTATCCAAAAAGAAAGTCAGATCGTCTATGTCTTGTAAGGCGGCCGGCAGGCTCACCTCAATTTCCGCCGTTTCGTTCTCTACCAGTGAATAGAAACTTTTACCGGGGTTGAATCCGATAATTTGGTTGGTTTTGGGGAAGAGTGCTTCGTTGATCAGCCCGATATCGTAGTTTTCAATAATAATTTTTTCGTTGGTCGTTAAATCGTAGGTAAACAATTGCCGGGAATCGTTAAAGCCGTAAAGCCGGTTATTCCTGACGGCGATCTGGTGGGCGTTGGCCGAGGGATTAATCTCGGCAAAGTTAATTATGACCAGCGGCTCCAAAATATTGGTCACGCGCCAGATTCTTTCGTAGAGGATTTGCACGCTTTCCGAAGTTTGCTGGTAGGCGGCGATTTTTTCCTTGGTGTTTTGCGGAAAATCTTCCAGTAACGCATAAATTTCCTGGAGCAATTGTTTGGCTCTGACGGTATCGTTATAAATCAGGGAGGCCTCAATGCCGTTTTGCTTGTTTTCAATTTCACCTAAAAGGTTTTGGTATGACGTTTCGCTTTTTGTGCCGGATTGCCGTTGGCTTTGCCAGATTAGATTTTGGCTGAATAAAAGCAGGAGGATGACCACCGCCAGCATGAGAATTTTGTTGGTTTTGGACAGCCGACTAAAGGTCTTAACCATTTTGATCAGCAGGAGATTCAGCTGTCGCTTGGGTTTTAAAAGCGCGGGCAGAACCGGTCTCAGGCTTTTCAGCAAACCGGCGGTGGGTAGCTGGAGATTGGCCAGGCGTTTAAGGGAGAGCCCGGTTTTTTTTCGGCTGACTACCGGATGATCGTCTGATCTTTTTTCGTTAATGTTTTTGTTAAACCTGTTTTTTTGTCTGATTCTTTCCTTAATTGACTGGACAAATGACGGCGGGGTTAAAATTTTTTCGGTTTCTCTTTTAACGGCCAAGAGCTGATCCAGGGAGCTTTTGGAGGTGCCGGGAGAAGTCAATCTGCCCGGTAGCGCCCCTGTTGGATCGGCCTCGGCGACCGCCCCCGCCTGGAGGATGATGGAAAAGAATGAAATTTCCGGAGAGGTGGCCTGTAAAATATTGCCCAAGTGAGCGATGGCGCTTTTGGGCGGCAGGGTGGCGACGGTCTTTTTAATTTTTTCCAAAGAAATGTAGTTGATCAGGTTGTCGGTGGAAATTAAGATTTTATCCTCGGCTTTGAGCGTACCGCTTAAGGTATGAGAGAATTTGAACTCGCCGCTTTCACGATCGGCGATTTCTTTGATGACCGTCGGTTTTATTAGAAAAACTTTTATTTTGCCAATGGTGGAAAAAAACAGTTGGTTAGCGGCCGCCAGGGCCACGGCGCAGTGGATTTTATTGAGCCAATGCTTTTGTCTGGGTAACATAGTTTCCAAATCCTGGTTCAACTGCTGCAGGATCATTTCCAGGGCTTTTTCGGTGTTGGCGATTTGCGAATTTTGGTAGGCCGCGTGAGCCGTCGTTAAAAGTTGTTCAATCAGTTTGTAATCATGCGGTTCAGCCGAATCAATCTCCACCACCATAAAAAGATCGGCGCCTTCCGGGTCGGGAGACGGCTGGATTAATATCTCGCCGGCCTTTTTGCTGTGATGGGGGTCGTGGATGACTAATTGGGCTGATTTTATAGGCATAAAGTTCTGGTTTTCCTTGCCAGAAATATCTAAAATGATTATACTATATTTGGGTAATTTCGTATATCGTGGAGCCTGCCCGACCGCCACTATGGAGGGTTGGTCGGGTATCTTGTAACTTGCACGAGTTATGCTTGAACAATTATTTGGTTCACACACCAGGACTAAATTGCTACACCTTTTTTTGGAAAACATTGATCAGTCTTTTTTTGTCCGGGAGATTTGCCGGCTGATCAATGAGCGCATTCATTCCGTCAGGCGGGAATTGGAGAATTTGGAAAATTTCGGTTTGATCAGTCCTAAATCGGTTGATCAAAAAAAGTACTATAAGATCAATTTTGATTTTCCGATTTTAGAGGAGCTTAAGTCCCTGATTGACAAGTCCAAGCTGTTGGCGCAAAAATCCCTGAACCAAAAAGCTCAAAAATTAGAAGGCGTGAAATATTTGGCCCTGACCGGCAAGCTGACCGATCAGGCCGACGTTTCCACAGACGTGCTTTTTATCGGCAAAGTTTCCCGCGAGGCGATAGAAAAATTCGTTCAGGAGCTGGAAAAAGTTTATCGCACCGAAATACGTTTTACGCATTTTTCCATCCAGGAGTTTAATTTGCGCAAAGACGTCACCGATAAGTTTTTGTATGCCATCTTAAACAGCAAAAAAATGGTTTTGGTCAATAAGCTGGGGATTTAGGATGTGAATGAAGAATGATGAATGAAGAATAATCACTAAAAATAAAATTTTAATCAATCACCCAAAAACACGGCCGGGTGGGGAAGAATTTAATTAAAGGATTAAGGCCTCTGGCCGGTTTTCGTGTTTCCCGGCGTTTTGCCGTGTTACAAAGAATCAAATGCAAAAAAGGATCAGTTTTAAGAATTCCCAAGGCCAACGCTTAGTTGGCATTTTACATATTCCCGCAGACCGCCAGCCTGGCGGTCAATCATCCAGCGGTAGCGGGCGGTTGCCGGTTGTTATGGTGCAGCACGGTTTTTCCGGCAATTTCAACGATCTTTTAATCAAGCAGATTGCTTTAAGGCTGGAGCGGACGGGTTTTGCGGTCCTGCGTTTTGCCTTTTCCGGGCACCGCCCGAGCGGCGGCGGCTATAAAAAAGTTTTGGTCAGCCAGTTTATCAGGGATCTTGTCGCGGCCATAAATTTTTTGGCGCGGCAAAAACAGGTGGATATCAATAAGCTCGGTTTAGTCGGCCACAGCATGGGCGGCTTTACCGCTTTAATGGCCGCTAATGTTTTAGGCAAAAGGCTGAAGGCGATCGTGTCCATTTCCTCATATTTTGATTTAGACAGCCTGATTGCTTATTATCAAAAGAATCATCCGGTTAAAGTCCGTGACCAATATTGGCAGATCGGTAAGTTTAAAATCAGCAAACGCCATTTTGCCGATCGCCGTTATCTTAAAAAAAGATATTTGATTTCCATGATCAAGCGTCCGGTGCTCGTTATCCACGGCGAAAACGACCGGACTGTTAAGCTCAGAGACGCCTCGGCGATTTATCAGTTGCTTCATCAGCCGAAGGCTCTGAGAATTATTAAGAAAGGCGACCACAATTTTAACGGCAATAAGCAAAATCAAAAATTAATCGCTAACGCCTGTCAGAGGTGGTTTCGGAAATATTTATTGTAACGCGATTCACTGGTCCAGCTCAGCTGGATCGGTGAACAAACGGTGCCCTCAGTTTGTTTAATAATCATTTATCAATCATTAATCATATACTTATGAAAAAATTCGCACCATTGTTTATTGTCATTGCCGCTGTTTTGTGGGGTGTGGACGGCATTGTTTTAACCCCTCGGCTGTTTACTTTGCCGGTGCCGCTGGTAGTTTTTTTGAATCATGTTTTGGCTTTTGTTTTAATGCTGCCGTTTTTTATTTATGAATTTAAGGAAGTTAAAAAGCTCAAGTCCGGGGATTGGGGCGCTTTTATGTGGATTGCCGTTTTTGGTGGGGCGGTCGGCACCATGGCCATTGTTAAAGCTTTGTTTTACGTTAATTTTGTCAATCTCTCAATCGTTATTTTACTACAAAAGTTTCAGCCTATTTTTGCCATTGTTTTGGCCTGGCTGGTGCTTAAAGAACGTTTATCCAAAAAGTTTTTCACTTGGGCGGCGCTGGCTTTGATCGGCGGTTATTTTGTGACTTTCGGCTTTCATCTACCCAATTTAGCCACCGGCGATAAAATCGTGGCCGCGGCCTTATTTTCCCTGCTGGCGGCTTTTGCTTTCGGCTCGGCCACTGTTTTTGGCAAGCGCGGCTTAAAAAATATCAACGCCCGCGTCGGCACTTACCTGAGGTTCGGCTTAACGTCCGTGATCATGTTGCTGATTGTCCTCACCACCGGCGATTTGGCACAACTGCCAAACGTCAGTTCTTTCCAGTGGCTGATTTTTTTAATTATCGTTCTCACCACCGGCGGCACTGCCATTTTTATTTATTACTGGGGGTTAAAATGGGTGTCCGCTTCGGTTTCCACCATTTGCGAACTGGCTTTTCCCTTGTCAGCCATCATTCTTGAGTATCTTATCAGAGGCCGCGCCCTTTCCTGGAGCCAATGGCTGGGGGCGGTCCTCTTGGGCTACGCTATTTATCGCGTCGCGCGTTTTCAGGAATCAGCGGCCTTAACTCCGGAAAAATTATGAAAATCGTCTTTTTGCGGCAGCTTAAATTTAATTTTATCAAATCAGGGAGATCGCCCGAGAGCTGGAGCGCCAGGGTTTTACCGTGGAGATTCCCTTAACCGGCAAAAAGATTTTAGACGGCGCTTTGTTATTGGAGACCATCACTCAGCTTAAACAAGTCGGCAATTTTTAATCAGCTGGTTATTGATAACGACGCCATCAGAAATTACGCCAAGGTCATTGAGCTGGCTGACGCGATTTTGGTGGTGAATCCGGATAAAAACAATGTTGCCAATTATATCGGCGGCAATGTATTTTTAGAGATGGGTTACGCCCACATTTTAAAGAAAAAGATATTTTTATATAACGACATTCCCGCGATGCCGTATGCCGACGAAACCAGATCAATGTAGCCGTTGGTTTTGCACGGTGATTTGACCAAGCTTTTGGATAAAGAATAATTGGTGCAAAAATATTTAGAACCAAGATAAGTGATTTAAATTTTTATTCGTTTATTTACTTGTGGTTCTTGAAAATTTACAAATAAGTATGATTCTATTTATCAATACCTCGCAAACCGATTTAATCCAGCTGAAGCTGATTAAAGATGATAAGATTACCGGTCAGCTGGAAAGCCGGGAAAATTTTAAGCAGTCTGAATTATTATTGTTGTTAATTGATCAGATATTCAAAAATGCCAAGCTAAAAATCAGCGCTTGTACGGCCGTGGCCGCGGTTTCCGGGCCGGGAGCTTTTAGCGCCCTGCGGCTGGGCGTGGCTACGGCCAACGCTTTAGCTTTAGCTTTGAAGATTCCGCTGGCGGAAGTCACAGCTGTGGAAGCCGAAGACAACGGTAAGCTGGCGGAAGTTTTGAGGGAGAAAATCGTTAATCATCAGTCGCCAGTCATCATTCCTAAATACGGACGCGAGCCGAATATTACGAAGTCGCGTATCGTGCCCGCCCGCCACGACAACGAGTCAGGCGGGTAGTTCTAAACCCTTAATTCTTAACCAACATCAAGTGTGAGTTTAAGTCTTAAAAATATTATTTTTGACTGGTCAGGCGTGATTAATGATAATCAGGTGACCACTTTCAGGGTGATTAACAAAATGTTTCAGCATTTTGGTGTCCCGACTATTTCTCACGAGGAGTTCAGGCGGGAATGGGAGCAACCGTTTATGCTCTTTTACCATAAGTATTTGCCTGATTTGGATTTGGCGGAAGAAATACGGGCATATAACCACATTTATCCAGAAATTAAAAAGGACTTTCCGCCAACGCCCTATCCCGGAATCGTCGGCTTGATTAAAAGCTGTTTAAATCAGGCTAAAGTTTTGTACATCGTCAGTTCCGATTACCGGCCGCATCTTTTAGGGGAAGTGGAAGATTTTGGGTTAAAGGACGCCTTTAATGAGATTCTGGCCAGCATTCACGACAAGCAAGCGGCTTTAAGGAACCTCGTTATAAATAATAAATTGGCGCCGGAGCAAACGATTTTTATCGGCGACACGGCTCATGAAATAGACGTGGGTAAAAAGGCCGGCATTAAAACCGCCGGCGTAACCTGGGGCATCCACACCGAGGAAAGGTTAAAGCGCGCTCAGCCCCATTATCTGGCGCATAATTTGTCAGAATTAGAAGCCGTAATTTTAGATCACTAATCAGCTGGGTTCAAAGCAAAGTCCAAAGTCGGGAGCAACTCCAAAGTCGGAAGTGCCGCTTTCTCCCAATGGTCATCAATAATCCATAATGCATCCATGAATCAGAAATTTAAAAACATTATAAAGGCAACGGAGGCGAGCGGCGCCATTGTCTGGAGTTATTTTGGCACAAGCTTAAAAACTACCAGCAAGGGCACGCCGTTAAATTTTGTCACTGAGGCGGATTTAAAGTCTGAGAAAAATCTTATCCGGGCGGTCAAAAAAGAATTTCCGCAATACAACATTCAGAGCGAAGAAGCCGGATTTATCAATAACCATTCGGACTACACTTTTGTCATGGATCCTTTGGACGGCACCATTAATTTAAAAACGGGCATTCCGTATTTTTCCGTGACAATGGCCCTGTTAAAAGGGGACGAGGCGATTTTCGCCGTGGTCCATAATCCGGTGACCGGGCAGACTTTTTGGGCCGAAAAAGGCCGCGGCGCTTATTTGCACGGCCAAAAAATCAGGGTTAATAAAGTTTCTGAGTTTAAAGAGTCCATTGCCGCTTATACCTGCGGCTGGCAGACGCCCCGCGGCTATAGCCGGAACTTTATAAAAAAATTGAATGATTTGGGGATTCAGCGGGTTTTAACCAGTTGGGCGCCGGTTTATGATTTTTGCCTGCTGGCTTCCGGTAAAATCGAGGTTATGACCTGTTACAAAAATGAACTACATGATTTTATCGGCGGTCTGCTCATGGTCAGGGAAGCGGGCGGCCGCCTGACCGATTACCAGGGCCGGGCGTTAAAAAACGACCGGGTGAATACCTGTTTATTGACTAACGGCTCGGCCATGCATAATAAAATAATTAATGTTTTAAAAAAATAATTTTATGTCACATCACGAAGAAGACCGTCAGACAAGCGATGGTCAAAACAAAAAGAAAAAACACGGCCTCATTTCAGCCATTTTTAAATTGCTGACTTTGGGCGGGCTGTTGCTGGTCCTGTTTAAAGCTCTAAGCAAAGGCTCTAAATCCTCGGTAAGCAAAACCGACAAGACTGACCAATAGATTTTTTAATCATGAGCCAGGATTCATCTTACGACTATCAGACCGGTTTTGAAAAAATCAGGCGCCTGCTTGATTTTGACACCGCGTCGCGGCAAGCCCCAATGCTTGGCATTGGGGAAGGATAGCGACCCCGCACATCTTGAGCAAAAGCTCTCCTTCCACTAAGATGTAATCATGACTATCCAACATTCCAGTCACTCCAGATATGACCTGTGGTATCATTTCGCCTAAGAGTACTAAATACAGAAAAAGAGTCTTTACCAACGAAGAAACTAAACAAGAAATTAAAGAGCTTTTGCGAAAGATTGCGGCTGAGTATGATATGACCATCGTTTCCGATAGAGCTTTTATCTGATCACGTTCACCTGACGCAAGAGCGCCCCTCCGAGGATTGCTCCAGCCCGAGCCGCCCAGATTCTAAAGAGCGTTAGCACTAAAATGCTGTTTCAAAAATATCCTTGGCTAAAAAGCCAGTATTGGGGCGGCGAGGTCTGGGTTCAAGGTTATTTTGTTCGTTCTGTCGGCCCAGGTTTAACCAAAGAGCAAATCGACACCTATATCCTGGAGCAATCCGAGGAAAGGTAATTAGAAGTCAAGCTCCGGTGCTTGCCACCGGAGTAAGCCGAAAGCGGTTGACCGCTGTCAAAATTTAAAAATTTTGGACGTGGCTTGCGGCGACGATCGGATCAGCCGGGCTTTGGTTAAAAAAGGCCATCAGGTTTTTGGCGTGGACAATAATCCTCAGGCTTTGTCCGCCGCGTACCGCCACGGCTTGATTTGCCGGCAGGCGGATATTGAATCGGCAATGCCCGTGGCGGACGGTTTTTTTGACGTGATTTTGGTTTTGGATATTTTGGAACACCTTAAGGATCCCAAACTTTTGCTGGCTCGATTAGTCAATAAATTAAAACCGGACGGTCAGATCATCATTGCCATTCCCAACCATTTTGATTTAAGAAACCGTTTAAGAATCTTGCGGGGCCAGGGGATTATCCATTGGGCTCACCGCAGGTTTTCCGATACCCGGGCCTGGAATTATCCTCATATTCGTTTTTTCAGGCAAAAGGAATTGGCCGAACTTTTAGCCGGCGTCGGTTTGTTCATCAATTGCCGGCAATATAATTTTATGGCCGGTGGCCTGATACCGCGCCGGCTGACGCCGCCGTTTGTCAGGCGGGCGTTGCTTAAGCTGTGGCCTGATCTGTTGTCCGGCAAATTTGTTATTTTGTGCAGCTGTCAACGGCCCGTGGCCGCAAAAAGCATCTGGCTTTCCCAAACGCCGAAAGAGTTTTAAAAAAGTTTAGTAAAAAATGACCGCCAAGCATCAGCCTGACGGTTTTTGATTAGAATTGTCTTGCCAGATTTTTTCAAAAATGTTCTGTTGAGTTTGGCAGTGATCCATATTTTGGGGATAACCGGGGTTGTTTTTTGTCATCCGGTGGGTTATACTGGATAGAGAGTGGTTGAAAGTGGATAAATATGGGGAAAACTTTGAAATTTGGGGATAACTTTACAAAAAATTTTATGTTTATCGGTGAATATAGCCATACTATTGATGAAAAAAACAGACTGGCCGTTCCAGCTAAATTCCGGGCTGCTTTGGCTAAAGGGGCAGTTGTGACCAAGGGATTGGATAACTGTCTGTTTTTATACGCCAGCAAAGATTGGCGCGAATTGGCGGACAAATTGGCTAAATTGCCGATCAGCCAGTCCAACACCCGGGCTTTTTCCAGATTGATGCTGGCCGGCGCCATGGACCTGTCCTTAGATAAGCAAGGCCGGGTGGTTTTACCTGATTATCTCAAGCAGTTTGCCGCGCTAAAAAAGAAAGTCATAATTACCGGACTGATGAATCGATTGGAAATTTGGGATGAAGACAATTGGCAGAAATATAAAAAGGATACGGAAAAAGATTCAGGCAATATTGCCGAAGCCATGGGGGATCTGGGGGTGTAGTTAATTTCCAATTTTTATTTAATTATTTTTTTAATAAATTTATTAGAAATTGGAAATTTTTATGGCTTATCATCATCAGCCTGTCTTGGTCAATGAAGTTCTGGAATATTTAAATTTAAAACCCAACGATAACGTTATTGATTGTACCTTGGGCGGCGGCGGCCACGCCGAAAATATTTTGGAAAGAACCGGGCCGCATGGCCATCTTTTGGCTTTAGACCGGGATCCACGGGCGCTTGAGGCTGCCGGGCTGCGCTTAAAAAAATTTTCCAAAAGAGTCACCTTAATTCAAAATTCCTACAAAAATTTGCCTTTACTTTTGGCCGACCCGCCGGAGTCGGGCCTTAACAAAAATAAAAATTATAAGAAACGATTTGATCTGGGTTTTGCCGGCCTTTTGCTTGATCTGGGCCTATCATCAGCTCAAGTTTCGGCTGAAGACGGCCGAGGTTTTTCTTTCCAGTCAACTGAAGCGCTAGATATGCGTTTTGGGCCAGACACCGCGCTGACGGCGGCCGAGATAGTCAATCAGTGGTCAAAAGAAGATTTGATTAAAATATTCAAGGAATACGGCGAAGAGAAATTTGCTAAATCTATCGCCGAAAATATAATTCTCTTCCGGGCAAGAAAGCTTTTAACTGCGACCTCGGACCTGGTTAAAATCATTGAAGATTCTTATCCGACATCAGGCCGGGGTCACGGTCAAGGCAGGAAAATTCATCCGGCGACTAAAGTTTTTCAAGCCTTACGCATCGCGGTGAATGACGAATTACGGGTTCTGGCGGGATTTTTACCCCAGGCCCTAGAAGCTTTGGCTCCGGGCGGCCGCCTGGTGGTTATCAGCTATCATTCTTTGGAAGACCGGATTGTTAAGCATTTTTTTAACCAGGAAGCCAAAGATTGCCTTTGTCCCAAAGAGATTCCGGTTTGCGTCTGCGGTCATCAGGCGCGGTTAAAAATTTTAACCAAGAAACCGGTCACCCCATCAACGGAGGAAATAAGCAAAAATTCCAGGTCACGTAGCGCTAAACTAAGAGCAGCGGAGAAGGTTTAGGAATTAGGATTTGTTACGCCATTAATTTAATTATTACTTATTAATCTTCAGTTATTAACATAAAAATAAAAATCATGTTATTAAAACAAAAATTCAGCCAATTGATCAGTCTAAAAACAAAAAATACCACCTCTGCCGTCAGTAATTTACAAATAATCATTTATTGCTTAAGCCTAGTCAGCCTGCTTTCATATCTGGTTTTAGTCAACCGGACCAATACCATGGGCTTTGAGATTGCGGAAATGCAGCTTAAAATCAGTGGTTTAAAGGAAAATCACCGCGATCTACAGAGCCGGGCGACCGAACTGCAGTCTTTGCCTAGAATTAAGGAAATCAGCAACGCGCAACTCAATATGGTGGCCGCGGAAAGCTTTGATTACGTCAGGGCCCGGCCCGCGGCGGTGGCGGTCAGGCGCTAAGGCCGGGAGCGCAGGTGAGTAGCCAAGTCCCATGATTCAATCCGCCTAATCACCCCATCACCCA
This sequence comes from Parcubacteria group bacterium GW2011_GWF2_45_11, assembly GCA_001001205.1. Classification (GTDB taxonomy): domain Bacteria; phylum Patescibacteriota; class Patescibacteriia; order UBA1558; family UBA10009; genus UBA10009. The sequence continues at coordinate 18,152 of LCKE01000013.1, forward strand.
ATTCCCATTCACCTATTCACCTAATAAATCCAGTACCGTTTCTAAAAGAGTATTCGTAAGCACCCTCCTGAAGTATATTTATATAACTTAAGGGTGGTGCTGGGTATTAGAAAAAGTGCTGGATAAATCATTCATCCCGATGTATCAACGAGCAGTTAATGGCAGTCGCGGGACTGCTTCGGCCGATCGCATCACTATCATTAGCATAGTCTTTTTTTTATTGATTTTTTTGATATTTTTGCGCCTGTTTAAGCTGCAGATTATTGATCATCATGAATATTTGAGCCTGGCCGAAGAGCAGCACTTTGCTTTAAGCGAACTTAAGCCTGAGCGGGGGGAGGTTTACATTCACGATTATCAGGAAGGCGCCGACGTTTTGTATCCGGTGGCTTTAAATAAAAAATATTATGTGGTTTATGGCGTACCTAACGTCATTAAAAGCGCTCAGACTTACGCCAAACTTCTGGCACCGGTTTTAGAAATGGACGAAGAAACAATCTGGCGTCGGCTGGATAAGGCGGATGATGTTTATGAGCCTTTAAAGCACCGCGTTGAAGAGGCAAAAAAAACCGAGATTGAAAATTTAAACTTGGACGGCATCCGCTTTCAAGAAGAAGTCTGGCGCTATTATCCGGAAAAAAACATCGGCAGCCAGGCTTTGGGCTTTGTCGGCTATGAAGGCGATAATCTGGTGGGGCGCTACGGCGTTGAAGGCTACTGGGAAAAAGATCTGGCCGGCACCAAGGGGGAATATCTTTTTGAACGGGACGCTTCGGGCCGGCTGATTCCCATCGCGCGCCGGATTAAGGAAGATGAACAGAACGGCACTGACATTGTTTTAACTTTAGACCGTTCCATTCAGTTTACCGCTTGCTCCGCGTTGGCGGCCACGGTTTTAAAACACGGCGCCGATGACGGCAGTGTCATCATTATGGATCCTGCCAGCGGGGCGATTTTGGCCATGTGCAATTATCCCGACTTTGATCCCAACAATTATAACGAGGTGGAAGACATCAGCGTTTATAACAATCGCGCTATTTTTGAGCCTTACGAGCCCGGTTCAATGATTAAAGGCATAACCATGGCGGCGGCCATTGACGCCGGTAACGTCACTCCGGCTACAACTTACATTGATACCGGCGAGGAGGAGATTGCCGGCTATAAAATTCATAATTCCGACGGCAAGGCCCACGGCCTTAAAAATATGACGGAGGTTTTGGAAGAGTCTTTAAACACCGGCGCGATTTTTGCCGCTAGGCAGGTGGGGCCGGAATTATTTGAAAAATATTTTAAAATGTTCGGTTTTGGGCAGCTGACCGGTGTGCAGCTGGAAACGGAACGAAGCGGCACTATTGAGAATCTAGCCAACCATCGTAATGAAATTTTTATGGCCACCGCTTCTTTTGGCCAGGGTTTTACAGCCACGGCGCTCCAGGTTTTAAACGCTTTTGCCGCCATTGCCAATAAAGGCAAAATGATGAAGCCATACATTGTGGATCAAATAGTCCAGCCTGATGGCAAAGTCCAAAAAACCGAACCGGAATTCGTCCGCCAAGTGATTACCACGCAAACCGCCCGGACGTTATCGGCCATGCTGGCTTCGGTGGTTAAATACGGCCATGCCACCAGGGCCGGCGTGCCGGGTTATTATATCGCCGGCAAAACCGGCACCGCTCAGGTGGCCGATCAAACAACCGGCCAGTACTCCACGGACGTGACTATGCATTCTTTTGTCGGCTTTGCTCCGGTAGATGATCCCAAGTTCGTCGTCTTGGTTAAATTATCACGCCCCCGAGGCGTCGCCTGGGCGGATTCTTCGGCCGCGCCATTGTTTGGCGAAATTGCCAAATTTTTGTTAAATTATTTAGAGGTGCCGCCGTCTTATTAAATAAGGAATCAAAAAATTAAGAAAACAAGCAACCTCTTCAGCTCAGCTCCGGGCAGCAAAAAATCAAAAAATCAATAAATTGGTAAAAGAATTATGTGCCATGATTCATCCGGTTAGCAAACGCCCGCCTTGAATTTTTAAGCAATTAATTATAAGATAAGACGGCTCAAGGGCCCTTATTATGAAAAATTTACTTTTTTTAATCTTAAAATATCAGACGCGCTTGATTCTTAAAAAGTACCGGCCTTTAGTCATCGGCATTACCGGTAGTGTGGGCAAAACCTCCACCAAAGAAGCGATTTTTGCGGTTCTGCGGAGAAAGTTTAACGTCCGGGAAAATCATAAAAATTATAACAACGAAGTCGGCCTGCCGCTGACTGTCATCGGCGCGGCAACGGGCAATAAGTCAGTTTTTAAATGGCTGAATGTTTTTATTAACGCCTGCCGCTTAATTATCAAAAAAGATTCTGCTTATCCGAAAATGCTGGTTTTGGAAATGGGCGCCGATAAAACAGGGGATATAGAATATTTAACCGGCATGGCTCCTTGCGATATCGGCGTCGTCACGGCCGTTTCCAAAGTCCATCTGGAATTTTTTGGCAGTCTGGAAAACGTCATCCGGGAGAAGCAAAAAATCGTTACTCATCTTAAAGAAAGCCACCTGGCTGTTTTAAACTCCGATGATCCCAACGTGCTGGGCATGAGAACTTTAACCAAAGCTAAAGTTAAAACTTTCGGTTTTTCGGAGTCAGCCGATTTTCGCGCCACCGACATCCGTTTGAGCCAAAAAGGGGGTCAGTTTGGCACGTCGTTTAAATTGCATACCAATGGCACGGTCTTGCCGGTTTTTTTAACCAACGCCTTGGGGCCGGCGCAGGTTGAGGCGGCGCTGGCGGCGCTTGCGGTCGCTTCATCGTTTGGCATTAATCTCGTGGAAATCGTTGAAGATTTAAGCAAGTTTAAAGCGCCGCCGGGCCGGACTAATCTGCTTAAAGGCATAAAAAACACCATGTTGATTGATGATTCATATAACGCTTCGCCGGCTTCCTCTCTGGTGGCTTTGGAGATTCTTAAAGATTTGCCCGGACCGCCTATTAACAAGAAAATCGCCGTTTTTGGCGAAATGCTGGAATTAGGCAGTTACACCGAAACCGGTCATCTGGAAGTCGGGCAAAAAGCCGCCATGGCGGGCGTTGATCTGCTGGTTGGCGTCGGCGAAAAAGCCAGAGATATTATCAGAGGCGCCATTCAGGCGGGTTTGGCCGAAGACAAAACTTTTTATTTTGACAATAATCACGACGCCGGCATTTTTGTCCAAAACAAAATAAAAGAAGGCGATCTGGTCTTGATTAAGGGTTCACAGGGTGCTAGGATGGAGCAAATCGTCAAAGAGCTGATGGCTGAACCGCTTAAAGCTGAAGATCTGTTGGTCAGACAAACGGCGGAATGGCTTAAGTAGGTAATTTGAATTATTAGTTTTGAATTTCTATCTTGATTAAAAATTACCACAGTTTACCCTGCGGTCTTGCCGCAGGGTACCTTGAAAGGGAAAGTTTGAAAACCGATAGGTTTTCAAATATACTGTAAGGTATGACCCTAA
>LCKE01000014.1 GCA_001001205.1 Parcubacteria group bacterium GW2011_GWF2_45_11
GGGGAAACTATATTCCGACCCGGAGGGATTGTTCTGGCGGGTGCGCGGTTGATAAACATTAAAAAACCGTAACATAAAACCGCCGCAAACGCAATAATAATCAAAATTTTTCTGCATAGGGCTGGCATCAATACATTATAGCCGTTTTAAAACAATAATCCAAAAAATTGACTTAATATTGACTTCACAATTAGGATAAATTAGTGTTAAAATATAAATCTATGAAGACAACCCTAACTTTAAATCAGCACATCTATTTAGACCAAAAAAACCACCCGCAGGGCACCGGCGTCTTTTCGGAAATTCTTTCGGAAATCGCCTTAGTCGGCAAGATTATCAGCCGCGAAGTCAATAAGGCCGGCATCGCCGAAATTTACGGCTTAACCGGGGACGTCAACACCTCGGGGGACGAGGTCCAAAAACTGGACCAATTCGCCCAAAACACCTTTGTCAACATTTTGGGCTATTCCGGCAATCTTTGCGCCATGGCCTCGGAAGAGGAAGAAGGCCTAATTCCCATTTCCGCAGGCAAAGACCTGGGCAAGTATGTTTTGATTTTTGACCCCCTAGACGGCTCTTCCAACATCGACGCCAACGTCAGCATCGGCAGTATTTTTTCTCTGTATAAACGGGTGACTGAGGCTGGCCCCGGCACTTTGGCGGACTTGCTCCAGCCGGGCTACAAACAGGCGGCCGCCGGCTACATTGTTTACGGCGCCAGCACCATGTTCGTTTATACCGCCGGCCTTGGCGTTTATGGCTTTACCCTGGATCCCTCCATCGGCGAATTCGTTCTGACCCATAAAAATATTAAACTGCCGGCGGTCAATAAAAACTACAGCGTCAACGAACGCGATTATTACAGCTGGCCCGAGGGCGTTAAAACTTACATTGAAGATTTAAAAAAAGAAGGCAAAGTCGCCGCCAGGTATATCGGCTCGCTGGTGGCGGACATTCATCGCACCCTGCTTTATGGAGGAATTTTCATGTACCCCGCCACTAATAAAAAACCCGAAGGCAAACTCCGCCTGCTCTATGAAGGTAATGCCATGGCTATGCTAATGACTCAAGCCGGCGGCGCCGCTTCCAACGGCCAAAAAAATATTTTGGAAATTGAGCCCACCGAACTCCATCAGCGCACTCCCCTGTATATCGGCAATCAAAATGAGGTGAAAAAAATTAAGCAACTTTTACAATGACCATCTGCTAGTTCTTTTGTCTGCCAATTATTACTTACCAATCATTAACCATCAACCTTATGGCCTTTCAAAAATTATCCCCGCGCGACGTATTAGTACCGGCTGACGTGCCTAAAGACAAACATAAAGAATACGTCAATAACTTTTTAGTGCTGACGAAAAATACCGGCCGCATCATGCTCTTCGCCGGCGACCAGAAAATTGAACACTTAAACGATGACTTCTACGACAACGGGGGAAAAATATCCGCGGAAGACGCCAGCCCGGAGCATCTTTTTAAAATCGCCGACCGGTCCCCTGTCAGCTGTCTGGCGGTGCAAGCCGGCTATGCGGCCCGTTACGCGCCCAGCTACCCTAACGTCCCCCTGTTAATCAAACTCAATTCCAAAAGCCATCTCCTTAAAACAGAACAACGGGACCCGTTAAGCCAGCGCCTTTTATCCGTGGCCGAGGTCATCAGTCTTAAAAATAACGGCCTGAATATTCTAGCCGTCGGCTATACCATTTATTTGGGCAGCGAATTCGAAAGCCAGATGCTCAGCGAAGCCAGCCAGATTATTTTTAACGCCCACCAATACGGCCTGCTGACGGTTTTATGGATTTACCCCAGAGGCAAAGCCGTCGCTGACGAAAAAGACGCCCACCTGATCGCCGGCGCCTGCGGCGTAGCCTGCGCCCTGGGTTCAGATTTTGTTAAGGTTAATTACCCCAAAAAAGAAGGCGCCAAATCCGAAGATATCTTTAAGGAGGCCACACTGGCGGCCGGCCGTACCGGCGTTATTTGCGCCGGCGGCAGTTCCACAGAACCTAAAGAATTTTTAGACAGATTAAGCAAGCAAATAACCGTCGCCGGAGCCGCGGGCAACGCTACTGGCCGAAACATCCACCAAAAACCCTTAACAGAAGCGATTAATTTCTGCAAAGCCATCGCGTCGGTGACCTTTGCCGATACCGATGTGGAAACAGCCTATCAAATATACTCAGGCGACCGGGATTTTAACATTTAGCCGGAAAACCTACGAAGACACAAGCCCCCGCCGCCGACCAAAACGGCGGGGTGCTTGACAAAATTTTTGTAATCCTATATCATGCTGACGAGGTTCTAAAACAAATGGCTTAATAATTAATAAGCAAAAACTTCTCTCAATCAAGCTAAAATTTAAGCGCTCACCTTTGAAATCAAAGATTTAGGAGAAAATTGGAGAAAAAACAGAGGAAATTAACAGTTTAAGGCTTCAAGAAATCCTGACGGCAAATATCGCCGGGATAAACTTAAAGCAAACAACGATTGAAATCCGCTGTTTTTTCTTCTAAAAAATTTAGAGGATAACGACGGCACTTTTTTAAGAAAGCATCAAAAAAATGCCGGATAAATCAAGATCTTTGACAGTTAAAAAGTGATAGAATTAAATAAGTTAATTCCTTATACATCCATACAAGGTAGACTAATTAAGGCTGTCTATCTGTTTCTTCGATCTCAATGAAGAATAAAGCAATCCTCAAGTCTTTGCTAGGCAAAACTTTGGATTACAAAAATGCCTTATCATAAATGAGAGTTTGATCCTGGCTCAGGATGAACGCTGGCGGCGTGTCTAAGGCATGCAAGTCGAATGCCGCAACTGTAACGACGGGTTTTAAACCTGTCGCTACAGTTGCGGCATGGCAGACGGGTGAGTAACACATTGGTAACCTACCTCTAACTCGGGCATAACTCGGAGAAATCCGGGATAATTCCTGATAGCCATGGGGGGACATAAGTCATTCCCATGTAAAGATTTATCGGTTAGAGAGGGGCCTATGGCCCATCAGCTTGTTGGTAAGGTAAAAGCTTACCAAGGCAATGACGGGTAGCGGGTGTGAGAGCATGACCCGCCTCACTGGGACTGAAATACTGCCCAGACTCCTACGGGAGGCTGCAGTCAAGAATCTTCCGCAATGGCCGAAAGGCTGACGGAGCGACGCCGCGTGTAGGATGACGCCCTTCGGGGTGTAAACTACTTTTCTCAGGGACGAATTCGTGACGGTACCTGAGGAATAAGTCACTGCTAACCTCGTGCCAGCCCCGCACCTCGAGTATATCTAGAGGTGGGTGGAGGCTGGTTAAGCGCGAGGTCATTATAGTAATATAATGAAAGAAAATTTCGCTATATGACCGGAACCCTAAAAAAGTTTAGGGAAGCCGGTAACGTCAATAAAGTCGTGAGACTTAAGACGTTCTGGAAACTCTATTATCGGCCGCTGATAGTTCCTAATTTTTAGGACACGGTAATAGACAATCAGCAGGCAACTCCGTTAAACGGAGGCGCCTCAGAGACTACACGCGAAACCCCTACTTAATAAAATAAGAGGGTGATGATATAGTCCAACCTAAAACCATAAATTGGTTACGGGGCCAGCAGCAGCGGTAAGACGAGGGTGGCTAGCGTTATCCGGATTTATTGGGTGTAAAGCGTCCCTAGGCGGTTTGATAAGTTTTTGGTTAAATCTTTGAGCTCAACTCAAAGGCTGCTAAAAAAACTACCAGACTAGAGACCGGGAGAGGTCAGCGGAATGGCCGGTGTAGTAGTAAAATGCATTAATATCGGCTAGAACACCAATTGCGAAGGCAGCTGACTAGAACGGATCTGACGCTCATAGGACGAAAGCGTGGGTAGCGAATGGGATTAGATACCCCAGTAGTCCACGCCGTAAACGATGGGTACTGAGCATTGGAAGTATCGACCCTTTCAGTGTTGTCAATCTAAGCTAACGCCTTAAGTACCCCACCTGGGGAGTACGGCCGCAAGGCTAAAACTCAAAGGAATTGACGGGAGTCCGCACAAGCGGTGGAGCATGTGGTTTAATTCGACAGGGCTTGACATCCTGCGAATCCCAATGAAAGTTGGGAGTGCCTTTATCGGAACGCGGTGACAGGTGCTGCATGGTTGTCGTCAGCTCGTGTCGTGAGATGTCAGGTTAAGTCCTTTAACGAGCGCAACCCTTACTCTGTGTTAAATTATTCACAGAGAACTGCCCCGGATAACGGGGAGGAAGGTGGGGATGACGTCAAATCAGCATGGCTCTTACGCCCTGGGCTACACACGTGCTACAATGGCGAGTACAAAGGGTTTGCAAAACCGCAAGGTGAAGCTAATCCCATCAAAACTCGTCCCAGTTCGGATTGAGGTCTGCAACTCGACCTCATGAAGTTGGAATCGCTAGTAACCGTGAATCAGCCACGTCACGGTGAATACGTTCTCGGACTTTGTACACACCGCCCGTCACATCAAGAGAGTCGATAGTACCCGAAAGCTGACATTTTGTCGGACTAAGGTAAGATCGATGATAGGGATGAAGTCGTAACAAGGCATCCGTAGCGGAAGCTGTGGATGGATCACCTCCTTTCTAGGGAGATATCACTCTATCACCTGTGCTTTAAGCGCTGGTGATAAAGAGGTCGGCTCTTCTGAAATCATCAGAGGAGAGGAACAAAACTATTGATTCTATCACTTTCTAGCTGTTAAAGGCGGCTCGGGTTGTTTGCCCGAGCCGTTTTTGGTAAAATTAAACTTATTGAAAATAAACAATTAAATAAATAATAAAACATTGCCTAAGTCAGGCTTAGCTTGACGAGAGTTTCGCTAACTGACCTTTAAGCAAAGCTAACGGAAAAGAAGCGAAGAGGAGGAATGTCACGTAAGCTGTAGCGACTAAATTAATTTAGGCGCGGAAGCTGAAGTGCAATTCCGACGAGCCGAGGTAGCTCAGTGGTACCTGCCTGCCGGCAGGCAGGGAGCGAAGGACCCCACACAAAGCCTCGTTTCACTCGGCTTATGTGGGGCGGGCTGAAAATCCATTCCATTCAACAAAACCTCTCTCGGGTACTAACATAGCGCCGAGGTAGCTCAGTGGTAGAGCGAAGGACTGAAAATCCTTGCGTCGGCAGTTCAATTCTGCCCCTCGGCACCACCCTGAAGTATTTGCTTCGCAAAAACTTCAGGGCTAACGTATAAAATAATATAATTTAACCCTAAAGTGAACGACCATTAGCGAGGACACGGAGATCAAAAACAAATTATGACGTGGGCGATTAGCTCAGTTGGTTAGAGCGCGTCACTGATAATGACGAGGTCGATGGTTCAACTCCATCATCGCCCACCACCCTGAAGTAGAATAAATGCACTTCGGGGTGCTACAAAGTACACGAACGATTTTGAGTTTTACTTTGTAGCTTAGACATCAATCCGAATTAACTTCGAATTAACTTCGGTTTTTTTGTTTGACAAAAAGGAGTATAATATATTCATTATGCTAACTTACATACTCTTTATTATCGGATTTATCGCCTTAATCAAAGGCGCTGATCTTTTAGTCAATGGCGCTTCGGCGATTGCCAAAAAATTAAAAGTATCCGATCTGGTAATCGGTCTGACCGTGGTTGCTTTCGGCACGTCCATGCCGGAATTATTCGTTAATATTTTTGCCAGTTTATCCGGCAATTCGGCTATCGCCATCGGCAATATTTTGGGCAGTAATATCGCTAATATTCTGTTGATTTTAGGAGTCTCCGCTATTATTTTTCCGCTTAAAGTCACCAAAGGCACGGTCTGGAAAGAAATCCCCATGAGCCTGCTGGCGGCCTTATTGATGGGCGTTATGGCCAATGATTACCTGATTGACCAAATCAATAACAATGCGCTGACCCGTACCGACGGTTTGGCCTTGATCGCCTTTTTTATAATTTTTTTATATTACACCTTCGGTATCGCCAAAAACGAAACCAATACCGATTCAGTGTCAGTTAATAAAAACTACGGCCTCTTTAAATCCGTCTGGCTGATCTTACTTGGCTTGGCCGGTTTAGTCATAGGCGGCCAATGGATTGTTAATGGGGCCATCGCCATTGCCGGACTCTTAGGCGTCAGCCAGTCATTGATCGGTCTGACCATTGTCGCCGTCGGCACTTCCCTGCCCGAACTGGCCACCTCCGCCATGGCCGCTTATAGAAAAAATGCCGACATTGCTGTGGGCAATATCGTCGGCTCCAATATTTTTAACATTTTCTGGATCCTGGGCTTAAGCTCAATCATTAAACCTCTGCCCTTTCAACCGACCAATAACCTTGACATTGGCATGACGATTTTTAGCACTTTCTTATTATTCCTCTGGATGTTTGTCGGCAAAAAAAGAATTTTACAGCGCTGGCAGGGCCTTTCTTTTATCTCGCTCTATACCGGTTACATTATTTTCCTGATTCTCCAGGATAAACTTTGATCATGGCATAAAAGCTTGATTTATTCATAAATAAATGGTATCGTAAGATACGATTTATTTTATTTATAGGGCGTAGCGCCCGCCTTGGTCGTGAGGACCACAACGGATAAACAGTTGGTATTTCGGGGTATAGCGCAGTTGGCTAGCGCGTCTGGTTTGGGACCAGAAGGTCGTCGGTTCAAATCCGACTACCCCGACCAACCTGCCCCCACTGACTCCCGCTGACTGAACTCAGGTTCGCTCGGGACGACCAATTCTTAAAATAATTTATTTTGGCGGGCTTGCCCGCCTTAGACAGACATTTGTGAATTATGGCGGGCTTGCCCGCCTTAGACAGACATTTGTGAATTATGGCGGGCTTGCCCGCCTTAGACAGACATTTGTGAATTATGGCGGGTATCGTATAACGGTATTATTACAGCTTTCCAAGCTGAAGACGGGGGTTCGACTCCCCCTACCCGCTCCATAGAGCTCAGCTCGACCATTAAGCTAAGCTCGATCATCCAAAAACCAGTCTTCAAAAGGTCTGTTTTTTGTTATAATATAGATACGCGATTTGCGATACACGATACGCGATTATATGAACTTCTACCAAAAGGTCTATCAACTGACCAAAAAGATCCCCCAAGGCAAAGTGGCTACTTACGGCCAAATTGCGGCCATAATTTCCACGCCGCGGGCCGCCAGAGTCGTCGGCTACGCTTTGGCCGCCTTGCCCCAGGATATTCCCTGGCAAAGGGTCATTAACTCCCAGGGCATGATTTCCATTGAAAATTTAAATTGCCCTAAAAAATTACAGGCGGACTTACTTAGGCTTGAAGGGGTTGAAATCATCAGCCGCGACGGCAATTATTTTGTTGACTTAAAAAAATATCTTTGGCAACCACATAAACCATGAACACGTTTTTCATCGCGGTCCAGATTTTCTACCTGCTGCTTGCTTTGATTCTGATAATTTATCTGTTAAATACCGTCTTGTCTTTCCGAAAACTTGTGCCTTACGTGCCCACGCCCTATAAAATCATTAAAAAAATGATCAGGCTCGCGGACATTAAGCCAGCCGATAAAATCATTGATCTAGGCTCCGGCAGCGGCCGGATCATCCTGGAAATCGCGAAAAAATTTCCCAATCAAATCACGGGGATAGATAATTCCCCGATTTTGATATTTATTACCCGGTGGCGCTTTTGGCTGCATAAAATCTTCGGCCGCTTAAAAACAAAAAACTATCAAATCATCAAAACTGATTTCTTAAATTATGATTTAAGCCAAGAGACCCTAATCTTTTGCTTTTTAACCAACCAAGCCATGGAAAAACTGGCCGCTAATTTTGAAAAACTGCCCGGCGGAGCCAAAATAATTTCTTATCATTTTCATTTCAACTCTGATGAATTCCAGCAACAACGAATTGATATTAAAGGTCGGGCAAAAATTTACATCTATGTAAAACTAGCCAGCTAAAACGACCAGCTTACTTCTCCTTTAGAAAAGCTGGCTTGCCATATTTTATGGCCATATTTTATGGCCATATTTTATGGCTTGACAAAAATCAATAAATTTGCTAGCATAAAAGCGTAATCCATGCTTTAGGCATAGGGTTTTTTTGTTACTAGAATGCTTAAAAATTATCACAAATTGCTCAGTAAACTGAATAAAAATCTCAATAGATTTGGGCCTTTTTTTATGCTGATTTTTATGCTGAATTTATCGTTCCCCCACGTTGCCGTCGGGCAAACCGTTGCATTTGGCGCCCAGCTACCTATTGATGCCGGCAAAATTGAAATTCTCAAAAAAATGCCACAAACGCCTGGTTTCCCGGAGGTCAATATTAAAGAGCCGAGATGGACGGTCAATATCTGGGTAACGGCCTACAACAGCCACCCCGCGCAGACCGACGCCACTCCCTGTATTACCGCTTCCGGCTTGAATGTCTGCGAAAGAAATACCGAAGACATTCTGGCCACTAATTTCAGATATTTACCCTTTGGCACTAAAGTCAGACTGCCACAAATTTCCGGCAACAAAATTTACACCATTGAAGACCGCATGAATACAAGATACGGGCAAACCGTTGATATTTGGATGAAAGATTATGATCAGGCCCGGCAGTTTGGCCGCCAATATACCATTATGGAAATTCTATAACTTAGACCAAAAACAGCCGTGGCTTAAAAACGGCTGTTTTTTATTTATAAAAAGCAAGTGGTAATCGCCGCCGGTAGCACAACGCGGCTAAATTTAAATATACTTTTCTGGAGGCCAGGATGGGAATCGAACCCACGAATAAGGGTTTTGCAGACCCTCGCCTTACCACTTGGCTACCTGGCCAAAAATTAACCTGACTTTTATCTGATTGCTTTTTATTAAAATAAACGGCTCCCCGCCTCGCCGCTTACCTGTTGCTGGAACAGACATGGGTTCAGCCATAGGCAGGCTATAACTTGGGGAAACTCCATTGAATATAACAAAATGGCCCTTAAAAATCAACCGGCTTCATGGCTAAAACGTAAGAAACGGGTAAAACTTTATATTTTATCTTTTTAATATGCAAAAACTACCCGCTTTTTTCCTTGAATAAAAAAGTGGTGCGGGGTAAAATGGTCTCATGAAACAAGCCTTACTGGTAGTTGACGTGCAAAACTACTTCATCAATAAAAACACCCAGCATGTGCCGGGCAACATCAAAAAGCTGATTGAAGAAAACCGCTGGCCGGTTATTGTCTTTAGCCGGTTTATCAACTCGCCCGACAGCCAGTTTGTCAAACAACTTGAATTCAGCGGCTGTATGCGGCCGCCCTATTCGGAAATCGTGGACGACCTAAAGCCCTGGGTTAAAAAGGACAATATTTTCAGCAAATGTTCTTTTTCGGTTTTTACCAACCCCGACTTTAAAAGGTACTTAAAGGAAAACAAAATAGACGAGCTGGTCATCTGCGGACTGGATACCGATTATTGCGTGCTGGCTGATGCTTTTAACGCCTTTGACCAGGGTTATAAAGTTTCCGTGGTCGCTGATTGCTCGGGTAGCTTTATTTCTGGCAATACAGGACACTTAGCCGCTTTGGATATAATTAGAAAAAGTTTAGGAAAGATAATCTAAAAATAGCATAATTTATAGCATTATGGATAAAGTTAAAGCAAAAGTAAAAATTAAGGAGTTAATTGAAAAATATGAACATCTTTCTCCTTCGCAAATCAAAGGCTATTTAGAGGCAAATACTAGAAAAGATTTTATTTTGCCATTATTCCAAACATTAGGCTGGGATGTTTATAATCAATCATCATACGATGAAGTGACTGAAGAATACCAAGTTTCTGGCAAAAGAGTTGATTATGCTTTTAAAATAGACGGCATTATTCAATTTTTCCTTGAAGCAAAATCCTTGCCGGAAAATCTTTATGATGAAAAGTGGGCAGAACAAGCATTTAATTACGCTTGGCATAAAAGCATACCATGGGTCATCCTTTGCGATTTTGAGGGTTTAATGGTTTTTAACGCAGAATGGGATATAAGAAATCCTGAAAATTCATGTTTTATTAACTTAACATACAAAGATTATTTAACAGATTTTGAAAAATTATGGTGGCTCTCTAAGGATAGTTTCCATAACAAAATACTGGATAATGAGGCTGTTAAATTAGGTAAAAAGCCAAAGACGATCATTGATAAACAATTGGCCGAAGATTTAGTTAGATGGCGTGCTATGCTTTTAAGTGAAATAAGTTCATATTATCCAAAGCTTGATTTAAAAAAGTCCGATGAAAGTGTTCAAAGAATCTTAGACAGATTGGTTTTTATTAGGACAGTTGAGGATAGAGGTATTGAAAACAGAATATTACAACCAGTCGTTAGAAATTGGCAAGAATTAAAAAGTATTAAAGTTGGCGTATTAATCAACGAACTCACTGAAATATTTAAAAGATTTGATAAAGATTATAATTCGCGATTATTTAAAAGTCACACTTGCGATAGTTTAACAAAAGTTGATGATAATATTTACGTAGATATTATCAATGAGCTTTATAAAACCAGGCAAGGAACTAGATATAATTTTAATGATATCCCCGCGGACATATTTGGCAGGATATATGAACAATATTTGGGCGCGATACAACAAAAGTCTGCCACAATTAAAAATAACAGAAAGTCTCAAGGAATTTATTACACGCCGCGTTTTGTCGTGGAGTACATTACCAAAAATACTATTGGTGACAAATTAACGGAATCATTAAGCGAACCAAGAGATATAAAAATTTTAGATCCCGCTTGCGGGTCAGGTTCATTTTTAATCGCCGTTTTTAAATTACTGGATGATTATTGGAGGCAAATTCAAATAAGTGGGCAAAAAAATACTATTAAACAAAATGAATCATTTAATAACTACCTAAGAAGACTGCCGATTTTAAAAAATAATATTTACGGCGTGGACTTGGATACAAAAGCTGTAGAAATAGCGCAGTTAAATTTAATGTTAAAAGTTTTGGAAAGTCAAAATTTATTACCTAACTTAGAAGAAAATATTAAACAAGGCAATTCACTAATTTTTAAATCCGCAAATGAGCTTAAAAAATTTTATCGTGATCCATATAAAGATAAAATGCCCTTTAATTGGCCCGATGAGTTTAAAGAGGTATTTAATAAAAAAAATCCTGGTTTTGATATTATTGTTGGCAATCCACCGTGGGGTTCGAATATAGATGTAGATGTAAAATATTTTGAAAAATATTACCCTGACTCAACTAAACAGTATAAGGACATTTATAAAATTTTTATTGATAAATCTTTGCAATTATTGAAAAATAACGGGATACTAGGTTTTATTGTGCCTAATACTTTTTTATTCCAGTCACGTTATAAAGATATAAGACAATTACTTTTAAAATATAAAATTTTAAAACTCGTCAATTTGGGTGAAAATGTCTTTGAAGACGTAGAAGCACCCTGTTGTATCTTTATTGTTAAAAAAACTCACCTCAAAGATAATATTGTTGAAGTGTTAGATTTATCGCCGTATAAAACTAACGACATTAAGGAAAAAATGCTAAAAATTTCAAGTTATGTAAAAATTAAGCAAGACGATTATTTTAATACTCCTGATAATATTTTTACAACTTATATTCAGGAAAAGAAAGAGGGCGTGTTGCCATTAGACGAAATTTTGGATTGTAGAGATGCTGGTATAAATTATCAAAGAATTAAAGTAGGCTTACAGGAAAAAGGGAAATCTGATCTTAGTGATAGGTTGTTTTATAACGGAAAAATTTTAGACAGGGGAGATAAAAATTATCTAAAAGGCGAAGACATTAGTAGATATAAATTGACACCAAGCTTTGAAAGGTTTATAAGGCCATATTATAAAGAGTTTATTAAAAATAATGAGGTTGTGCATTTAGATATTGAAACATATGATACAAAACCTAAAATCATCTGGAGACAAACAGCTAGTTATATTATAGCTACTATTGATATCATTGGCTATTGGTTTGGCAGAAGTATTCAGACTGGTATTATTAAAAACAAATATAAAAATAAAATTGATATTCATTATTTACTCGCTTTGCTTAATTCTAAATACTTAAACTACTTATATACTCAAAATGTTAGGGAGACTGGTCGTGTTTTTCCCCAAGTTAAATTGGGTAAAGTTAAAATACTGCCGATCAAGCTAGGGTTAAAGGGCCAACGGAAAATTTTGTCGGATTTGGCAAAAACGATGCTTAAATTAAACGAGCAATTATTAAGTTTACAAAATGATGACATTAAACACCCAGAGGAAGAAAAAAAAATTTATAATCAACTGGAAAAAACCGACAGAGAAATCAATCAAAAAGTTTACGAGCTATATAGCTTGACGGAACAAGAGATAAAAAATATTGAAATAACGCTTAATCATTAACCCGATATCCCGCAATCAATATTCTATTCAATAATCCATGAACCTATGACTCTCTCCATCTATCAACTCGCCTACTTTTTTTTAATCGGCCTGTCCTTGGCTCTTTTGGAAATTGAAATTGAAGGTCCGGACGGCTGGGCTAAAAATCTGCCCACCAAAAGAATCAAAATCTGGTGGTACCAAAAATTCGGCAAAGAAGTCACTGGCTATCATCTGCTTCTGCAAATTTTCTTATTGCTGTTTATGCATCTGCCGCTGATTTTAGAAAACCGCTTCAGCTGGGATCTGGAAGCCTTAATCCTCAGCCAATATTTTTTCTTTCTGGTCTACTGGGATTATTTATGGTTTGTTTTAAACCCCTATTTTAAACTTAAAGAGTTTAAAAAAAGCGGCGTGCCCTGGCATACTGCCTGGATTTTTGGCCTGCCGACGGAATATTGGCTGGCCATGCTGGCTGGCATATTTTTCCCGGTCATTGTCCTGGGCTGGGGTGTGCTGTTGACTCAACTGATTTATTTAGTAACCTATATTGCTTTTGTCCTGCTGACGATTGGCCTATATTTTATTTTCGCCAGAAAAATTTTATAAATTTATATGAAAACATCTTGTTGGCTGAACCCATTAAAAATAATTGCTGTAATGGTTTTTTTATGGACCTTATTACCAATCACTGCTTATGGATTAACAGACAATACGGCTAAATCATGCCTGAACCTTAGAGACGAAACACTAAAAAACAAATGCTTGTTCAAATTTGCCAAGGTCTCTCAAAATGTTAATTATTGTCTCCAGGCTGGCGACAGCGCGTGTATAGACTACTTAGCGCGAATAACTAAAAACCCCGATTTATGCCAATATAAAGAAAGCTTATCGGCAAGCCGGACCGCCGTTCAATCATGCAGACAACACGTTTCTTTTGATTACTTTAAAAATCCAACAAAAACTTGGCTGAGCATCATTATTCTGCCCATAATCATTTTACTAATAGGTATCTATATTCTGCTAAAAAATTATTCAAAAAGTGTTAAAATAAGATATTTAATCATTGCCTCGCTCTATCTGTTTTATTATATTACGTGGATTCTCCAGATTCTTTATCACCAAAACAAATGGGGAACGGAATATATGAGCGTCAGCTTCTTCTTATTTACCACCACCTTAGCGCTATGGCTGGAAGAGTTAAAAGATATCAATATTATTAACCAATACGGCTTTAACTTAATCTATTCTGCATTAGAATTTTTTATGCTGGCTTTTTTTGTAATATTATTGCCAAAATTATTAAAATCAAAATACAAAATTTTAAAATCGGTAATCATAACTCTGGCCGTACTGGATATTATGTCCAATGTATATTTATTACTCAATGTATACGGGGGTATTAATTTTGCTGCTTTCTTACTGCCATGATGCTCAAACAAAAAAAATTCATCATCATTGACGGTAATGCCCTCTTGCACCGGGCCTACCACGCTTTGCCGCCCATGACCTTAAAAGACGGCACGCTGGTCAATGCCGTTTATGGCTTTACTTCAATCCTCTTAAAAATCATCAAAGAACTTAAGCCGGACTATCTTTGCGCGGCTTTTGACCGCCAAGGCAAAACTTTAAGAGCCGAAGCATTCGCCGGCTACAAGGCCCAAAGAGTTAAACAGCCGGACGAGCTCTATCAGCAAATCCCCATTATTGAAAAAATTCTGGACGCCTTTAACATCCCGGTGATTGACGCCCAAACAACCGGGTACGAAGCCGACGACGTCATCGGCACAGTCGTCGTTGCCCTAAAAAATAAAGGGATCAAATCCATTATTGTTACCGGCGATTTGGACGCCCTGCAATTAGTGGACGACCAAACTGAAGTATTTACTTTAAAAAAAGGCATCAACGAAACCGTCACTTACGGCCCGGAAACAGTCCAGGAACGCTATGGGTTAAAACCAAAACAGCTGATTGACTACAAAGCCCTGCGCGGCGATCCCTCGGATAACATTCCGGGCGTAAAAGGCATCGGCGAAAAAACCGCCGCCCAATTAATTCAAACTTTCGGCACCTTAGACCGGCTTTATCGGGCGATTGAAAAAAATGATCCGAAACTTTCTAAATTTTCCGCACGCATCATCAGTCTTATCACGGAGGGCCGGACGGCGGCGGACTTGAGCCAAAAGCTGGTCACCATCAAAACCGATCTGCCGACTAATTTTAAATTAGACGACACCGTCGTCGCCGGTTTTAACGCGGAAAAAATCGTTAAACTCTTCAGCCACTTGGAATTTAAAAGCCTGCTCAATAAAATCCCGGTGGAACTGAACGGCCGTCCCGGCGCCGCCGCGACCGAAGTCCGCCAAAGCCAAATGGAATTCGGCCCGCGCCGCCCGGCGCCGGACGATAACGCCGCTTACGTTAAAATTGAAACCAAACCTAAAGACCAAAGTCTTAATTACCAGTTAATTGATGACGAAGAGGCCTTTGAGCGTTTCTTCACTGAACTTAAAAAACAAAAGCTTTTCGCGGTTGACAGCGAAACAACCTCTTTGGATGTCTGGCGGGCCGAACTCTTGGGCCTAAGCTTTGCCTGGCGGGCCGATGAAGCTTACTACCTCAATATCTCCGGCCATAAACAATGGCTTAAAGCGTTACAGCCGCTGCTGGAAAATCCCCATCTAAAAAAAATCGGCCACCACCTGAAATACGACCTAGAGATCCTCTTAAACCACGGCGTAGAACTTAAAGGCATTGCCTTTGATACCTTATTGGCCGCCTATCTGCTGACATCTTCCAACCGCAACTTAAGCCTGGATAGCCTAGTCTTTGGCGAACTGGGCCATCAAATGCAGCCGATTGAAGATTTGATCGGACAAAAAGGCAAAGGCCAGTTAAGCCTGGGTCAGGTACAGCTACAAGACCTGGCTTGGTATTCTGCCGAAGATGCTGATTTTTCGCTTAAGTTAGCCAACAAATTACAAGACCAGCTTAAAAAAATTGCCGATTTGGGGTTACTGCAAAAAATTGAACTGCCCTTGATTCCAGTGCTGGCCACAATGGAACAAAGCGGCATCAAAATTGACAAGGCTTTCTTAAAAAAACTGGATCGCCGGCTGACGCAACGCCTAAAAACCATTGAACAAAAAGTCTATAAACTGGCCAAAAAAAAATTCAACCTGGCTTCCCCCCGGCAACTTAAGGAAATCTTGTTTGACCAATTACATATATCCTCTCAGGGCTTAAAAAAAATCAAAACCGGCATCTCCACGGCGGCCGGCGAACTGGAAAAAATGATGGATCGGCATCCGATTATCGGTTTGATCAGCGAATTCAGGGAATACAGCAAACTGCAAAATACCTACACCCGGTCTTTGCCCAAACTGTTTCAATCAAACAATTACCGCCACCGGCCGCCTGTCTTCTTCGGAGCCAAATTTGCAAAATATCCCGATTCGCACCGCCTTGGGCCGCGAAATCCGCAAAGCCTTTATCCCTAAAAGCGGCTATAAGCTGATTGCCGCCGACTATTCCCAGATTGAACTTAGAGTCATCGCCTCATTGGCTCAGGACGAAAAAATGATCAGGTATTTTCAAAAAGGCGAGGACATTCATAGCCGCACGGCCGCCAACGTCAACAAAATCAAAATTGATCAGGTAACTAAGGAGCAAAGGCGGGCCGCCAAAGAAGTTAATTTTGGCGTTATTTACGGCCTCGGCTCAACCGGTCTGGCCCAAAGAACGGGCTTAAGCAAAGCCGAAGCCAAAGAATTCATCGCCAAATATTTTGCCCTGCATCCCCAGATTAAAAACTGGCTGGAAGCGACTAAAAAATTGGCCGTACAACAAGGTTACGTTGAAACCCTTTTAGGCAGAAGAAGATATTTGCCCGATATCCATTCGGGCGTGCCGATGATCAGGGCGGCGGCCGAGCGCATGGCGGTCAACGCGCCGATTCAGGGCACGGCGGCCGATCTATTAAAAATGGCCATGATTAAAATCCACGAGGGGTTGCCTAAAATTTCGCCGCGAACCAAAATGCTTTTAACCGTCCACGATGAATTAGTCTTTGAAGCGCCAAATCAGGAAGTCAGCCGCCTATCCGCATTCATTAAAAAAACCATGGAAAATATTTACCCGCTCAGGGTTCCGGTGATAGTTGAAGTTAAGGCCGGCAAAAACTGGGGAGAGTGTAAATAATTCAATAAACAATGTGGGAGAAAATACAAATTTACAATTTTAAAATAAATCCGGCATTAAGGGCTTGACCGAGGCGGCGCTGAATGAATTTCAAAAATCAAATTTAAACATTAACTTAAAATTAAAAATTCTACCTATGTTCTTAACCCCTCACGCCGCCACCGGAATCTATATCGGCAGTCAAATCCCTAATGCTTGGCTGGCTTTTTTATTTGGCTTTATCTCCCATTTACTGCTTGACTTTATTCCCCACGGCGACGAGAGTCTGGGGGAAAGGTGGAACGGTAAAATCAAGGTATACCACCTGGCGCTGATTTCCGGCCTGGACATGATCGTGGTCGGCCTGCTGACGTATTATTTAATCGCCAACCGGATTGTGCCTTTAACGCCGGCAGTTTTGGCCGGTCTGGCCGGATCAATCTTGCCCGATTACATCTGGGGTCTGCACGAGATCACCAAAGACAAGGTGACCGGCT
Organism: Parcubacteria group bacterium GW2011_GWF2_45_11; assembly: GCA_001001205.1. GTDB lineage: Bacteria > Patescibacteriota > Patescibacteriia > UBA1558 > UBA10009 > UBA10009. The sequence goes on from LCKE01000014.1 coordinate 17,005, forward strand.
GGATTTCCAGCAATATCCTGAGCGCCTGCCATCACCTTTTACCCGTCAGGCTGCCCTTAAAAGTAGGGGTGATTATCCAGCTGACAACCCTGCTGATTTTCATGAGGCTTTTGACAATTTGAACCCTTTTAGCTAAACTAGCCAGGTTGATACGTTATATGATTATTTTCCTTTACGGAACGGACAACTACCGCTCCGGCCAAAAACTTGAGGAAATAAAAAAAAAGTTCCAAGCCCAAAATGACCCCGCCGGCCTTAATATTGTGACGTTCGCCGGCGAAGAATTTAACTTGGAAAAATTTAACAACGCCGCCGCTCAAAGCGGTTTTTTGGTAAAAAAAAGGCTGATTATAACAAAAAACCTGCTCGGTCAAAAACCGGCTAAAGAAAAAACAGAGGCCTTAATGGACCTCCTGGAAAATTTTAAAAAATCAGACAATGTCCTGGTATTTTGGGAAGCGACTATGCCGGATAAAAGATCGGCTCTGTTTAAAAGGTTGAGCCGGGAAAAATTAAGCCAGGAATTTCCGCGGCTGAAATCGGCTCAGCTGACGGCCTGGGTTAAAAAATACGTGGCGGATAATAACGGCCGGATTAACAACGAAGCCGTTAATTTATTAATCGCCTTTGTCGGTGATGATCTTTGGCAAATCAGCAATGAACTGGACAAATTATTGGCCTACAGCCCAAAGTCTATTGCCCCGGAAGACGTCAGGGCGATGGTTAAGGCCAAGCTGGACGAAAATATTTTTGGCCTGGTTGACGCGATCGGCGCCAACAACAAGCCGGCCGCCCTTAAACTCTTAAACGAACAATTGGCCCTGGGCTTAAACGAGATCTACATCCTCACCATGATTGGCAGGCAATTCCGCATCTTAGCCCAGCTGAAGTCGCTCGCCTCCCATAACTTTAGCCAGGCCGAAATCATCAAGCGGACCAAACTGTATCCTTTTGTGGTAAAAAAATTGCTGCCTCTCAGCCAAAAATTCACCCTGGCCAAACTCCAGCAAATTTACGAAAAAATGGCGGAGCTGGATTTAAAATTAAAATCGACTTCTTTGTCCGGTCAAACCCTGCTTGATCTTTTTATTTTGCAAATTTAAAAAGCACGGACGCCTAATGGACCCCGTGATTTTTAAATAAGATTTATTTTAGACCAGCCTTTTTAACCTTGGCGGCTAATCTGGATTTGTGCCGGTTGGCGGTATTCTGTTTTAAAACGTTAACCTTAACCGCTTTATCCACCGCTTTTTGCACCTGAGGCAACAGGGTTTTGACTTTGTCCATTTCTCCGGCCAGCAGAGCTTTATTGGTTTTTTTGATCAGATCTTTAATTAGGTTTTTGCGCCGGCTATTTCTTAAAGCATGGGCGCGTGACTGACGCAATGATTTTTTGGAAGATTTTGTTGTAGGCATATACCTTAATTTTCAATTTTGAATTCTAAATTTTTAATTATATAATACAGGTGCGGGAGATAAAAAGATACTATCATAGTTAAAAGATTAAATCAAGCTTACATATCAGCTTACATATCAAACATATCGAACGTGTTGACGAAACGCCCTAAATAAGCTAAGACCGTAACAAGGCGTTAATTTATCCTTAAATACATATAAAAATGAACCGCATTATCATTACGGATCTGCCTAAGCCCCACGATGAAGTTAAGGGCTGCTGGTATAACGGCTATCCTATCCATAAAGGCTACACCGAAAACAGCCTTAACTACGCCACGGTCTATTCGCACCAAAACCACATTTTACCTGATCTGAAAAGGATTAAAAATGATTTTAAAAATTTTAAAAAGGCTCTGCAGGCGGCCGGCTTTGAGGTTTACACCCTGCCCTTTCCGGAGGAATTAAATCAGGTTGATAACCTGCATCATGACGCTGTCTTTGTCAGGGATTCCGGCTTAATCTTTAAGGATTGCTGGATTAAAGCCAGGTTCAGCGCCACTAACCGGCAGATGGAATCGGAAATCTACGCCCCCATCATCGCCAAAACTTTCAACAAACGGGTAGTGGAATTGCCCGGAGACGCTTATTTGGAATTAGGCGAGGTTTTTTATCTACAAACCAAACAGGGCACTTTTTATTTCGGCGGCCTTTCGCGCTCCAATAAAATCGGCCATGATTTTGCCCAATCGGTTATCCAGGCCGATCACTATTGTCTGCTCCGCTCCCAGGGCTACCACTTAGACACCGTCTTCAGCCCGGTCTTGAGCCAGGCTAACGAAATCATCGCCTTTATTGTCAGAGAAGATCTTTTTTCGCGGGAATGCCTAGAGGCTTTAAAAAGGTTCAACATAGAAATCATCCGCATAGACCCGATTGATTCTTCCGGCGTGGAAGGCAATTTGGGCAATTACGCCGTCAACGCTTTGGTCGGGCCGGGCGTTTTGCTCAATGCCGCCGAATTTTTAACGCCGGGGGTGGAAGCAAAATTAAAATCGCTCAACATTAAACGTTACGTTACTCCCTTAAACGATTTCCGCAACGCCGGCGGCTCATGCCATTGTTTGACTAATGAAATTTACGAATAAACCCGGCACCTGGGCCCCGGACCATGTGGTTCTATTAAAAAATTTTAAAAGGCGCCGGAACAAACCGATAAGCTTATGAAAACTGAATATCTCTCTTACGATGAACAACGGAAAATAGCCGAAGATCTTTATAATCTCACCGACTCCCTTGAGGCCTGTGACCGGCTGGAAAAAGATTACGGCATTCAAATCAGGCCCGGCCGCTCGGTTGAACTGAACAGCTTTGCCAGGGCTTTGGATAAAACCAAGTTTTTAAACGTGGATGTAGAAAAAGCCATCAGCAAACATTCCGGCCGTCCGCTAAGGCTCAGGGACCTTTAAACCGTAAAAGTAAAAACTCCCAACCAATCCGAATCAGATAAGGTTACAAAAGCGGCCTAGAATAAGCTGTCGTCAGGCTCTCCAGATAGGCCGAATTAATGGAGGCTAAGGCTGTTGCCGGCGGCAGGCAAAATTGACGGTAATTATCATGATGTAGCCGGTCCAAGCCGACTGCTTGCTCAACTTTAAAATCGCCGATGGCGGTTCTTTTTAATTCTTCCACAAGGGCACCGGTCCCTAAGCTTTGACCCAGGTCATGGGCCAAAGTTCTGATGTAAGTACCGGCTGAACATTTAACCTGAAGATTGATGATTGGCGATTGATGATAGTCATCTTTCAAGCTTAAATCATAAATCATAATTTCAGAAGCTTTTCTCTCCACCACCTTGCCCAGTCTGGCCAGCTGATATAATTTTTTACCAGCGACTTTTTTGGCCGAATACATCGGTGGCAGTTGCTGCTGCTTACCAATGAACAACGCTAATATTTTTTTAATTTGATCATGGGGAATTTGGATTTTATGGGAAATGGGGAATTTGGATTTGAAAATTTTTCCGGTTCTATCATACGTATCGGACTCTACTCCCAATCTGATTTCCGCTGCATATTCTTTGGGCAATAAATGAAACAAATCAATCATTTTAGTCGCCTGACCCAAAGCGCAAATGAGCAGTCCGGTGGCGAACGGATCCAGAGTGCCGGCGTGGCCGATCTGCCTCAGTCCGGTAATTGACCTGAGCTTGGCCACCACGTCATGCGAAGTCCAATCAACGTCTTTATCAACAAGCAAAAAACCGGCCGAAGCATCAAGCAGGGCTTTTTTAATATTTTTCCCCTTGCAGACGTCTTCATGAAACGGCTCTAATCTTTCTATCTTAAAATTAAGGCTGGAATTTAATTTTAAATCAGACAAGCCGCCGACAAAAGCCTGCTGGTCGTAACCTAAAGCGACAATCTCCGGTTTTTCGGTTCTGATAATTTTATAGGGATCAGCGGCGCCGCCCAAAACTATGGTGACGTTCGGCCATTTATCGTTCAGCAAACTCCGTAAATGGGCCAGTCTTTGGCTCTCCGCATAATAAGGCTGAAAGCCTTTGGTCTTAAAAACATTAATGTCCCTGGCTAAAACTATAACTAAAGAATCGCCCAGGGCGCGGGCCTGCTGGATTAAATTAAGATGTCCCGGATGGATGACATCAAAGGTTCCGGCTATTAATACCTTGACCATATTTAACTAATCTAATTATAGCGGAAACGCGCCAAGAAGACGAAATGGATGCTACGTATCATTAAATATTAAGCCCGCCGATTACCACCCGCCCAAGATTGACAAAATAAACATTTCGGGCTATAATTGAATGTTTACGTAAACAATAACTCAAAACTCAAGGAGATTTCCCGTGAGACGACTCCGACTCATGGTTGTCGCGCTCGTGCTGATGATAAGCACGGCGCTGGCTGACCAGTACCAGCCGCCCCACCAGGCGGTGGTGGACTCGTTAGGTAACCATCTGGTTACCTATGAGTGGGTCAAATTTTCTTTCGATGACCAGTTCCACCACCCCAACGGTGATCTGTACCCCAAAAAATGGGGTGAGACAGTCTGGGTCTTGGCCCAGCCGCGCCAGGCCAACCGCTTCCGCGGCTGGATGACCATCGGCGGTTTTGCCGCCGGTGCGGTTGATGGCTATAACCAGGGATATCTCCAGCACGGCTGGAGAACCTGGGACGAAGTGGAGCGGTTCGCCTGGATAGCCGGCGCCCCGATGTTTTGGGGCTTGGCGCTGGATAGTCAGTATCCAGACGCCTGCCGCTGGACCGGCGGACTCCAGGGCGGGTTGGCCGCTGTTTCCATTATCCGACATTCGGATAATGACGACGGCCAGACAATCGCTTTGGCAGCCGGAGCCGCGGCCGGCTCTTATATTGTGGGCTGGCTGTTGGATAAGTACCGCCACCGGCCGGCCAAGGGCTACCGGTACTATCTCAGGTAGCCTTCATCTCCCCCGTCAAGGCTTAGGCTTTGACGGGGGCGTTTTTTATCTGCCAATTTTTACGAAATATCCGCCCGGCTCGCCATTATGGCAGACGGGTACAATACCCGTTATACAAAATAACCGGTAACGTCTCAGCTATTAAGCCTCAATCTGTAATCTTCATTTTTTAATTTTGAATTTTGGATTTTGCATTTTTAATCTTTTAATCTGATCCCTGAGCCCAGCCGCTTCTTCAAACGCCAGATTCTCCGCCGCCAGCTGCATCTGATTTTCCAAATCGGCAATAAGCCGGCTTAATTCGTCCTGAGGAATTTGCCGATAGTCTTTTAGTCTTTTAGTCTTTAAATCCTTATCTTCCATATTGGATCGCAAATCATCCCTGATGTCTTTTTTTATGGATCGCGGCGTAATGCCATGCCGCCGATTATATTCCGCCTGAATCACCCGTCTTCTGTCCACCTCCGCCATCGCCCGCTTCATGGAACCGGTAATTTTGTCGGCGTACATAATCACTTTGCCGTCCTGATGGCGGGCCGCCCGGCCCATGGTCTGGATTAAAGATGTTTCTGATCTTAAAAAGCCTTCCTTATCGGCATCCAAAATCACCACCAGGGAGACTTCCGGCAAATCCAAGCCTTCCCGCAACAAATTAATGCCGATCAAGACGTCAAATTTGCCTAACCTTAAATCTCTTAAAATATCCAGACGATCCAAAGTCTCTATTTCCGAATGAAGATACTGAACCTTGAGCTTAAGGTCCTGAAGATAGTCAGTCAGTTCTTCCGCCAGGCGCTTTGTCATGGTGGTCACCAGCACCCGGTTTTTTTGTTTTATGGTTTGTTTGATTTCTTTAATTAAATCGTCAAGCTGGCCCCGGCTTTTCCGGACCTCCACCTCGGGATCCAACAAACCGGTCGGCCGGATCACCTGCTGGCTGACCGCCGAATTTGCCTCGTTAATCTTCAGGGTTAAATCATTAAAATCCACCAGCTCCTTGGCCAGCGCCCCGACCCTGACTTTTTTGGTCGCAATCCCGGACAAACGATACTCGTAAGCGGCTGGCGTGGCCGAAACATAAACAGCCTGATTAATGCGGCTGTTAAATTCCTTAAAATTCAAAGGCCGGTTATCAAAGGCCGAAGGCAGCCGAAAGCCGTACTCAATTAAAGTTTGCTTGCGGGAATGGTCGCCGGCGTACATGCCGCCGATCTGCGGCAAAGTCATGTGCGATTCGTCCACAAACATCAGAAAATCCTTGGGGAAATAATCAATCAAGGTGGACGGCGGCTCACCGGCTTGCCGGCCGGTTAAAAACCTGGAATAATTTTCAATCCCGTTGCAATAACCGGTCGCCACCATCATCTCTAAATCAAAATTAGTGCGCTGTTCAAGCCTCTGCGCTTCCAGCAACTGCCCCTGCTTTTTAAAATAGGCGATTCTCTCGGCCAGCTCCCCCTTAACGGCTTTTAGCGACTCCTTAAATCTGGTTGCCGGAGCGACAAAATGCTTGACCGGAAAAATTCCCACGGTTTGCCTGTTGACATTTGAGCTTGAGTTATTTTTTGTTTTTTGCATCCCGGCAATTTGTTTACCGGTCAGCCAGTTGATCCGCGAAATCCTCTCAATTATATCGCCGTAAAACTCCACTCTAACCACTTCGTCAGCCGACTCCACCGGAAAAATTTCCACGATATCGCCTTTGACGGTAAAAGTCCCGCGGCCTAGAGCCGCGTCATTGCGGGTAAACTGAATGGCGGTCAGTTTTTTTAACACTTCGTCAATTTTAATTTTTTGCCCGACTGTCAGCTGAACGTGCATGGCCTGATAATCGGCGGGACTGCCTAAGCCGTAAATGCAGGAAACCGAAGCGACAATGATGACGTCTCTCCTGGTTAACAAAGAATTGGTGGAAGCGTGCCGCAGGCGGTCAATTTCTTCGTTAATTTGCGTTTCCTTTTCTATGTAGGTGTCCGACCGGGGAATGTAAGCTTCCGGCTGGTAGTAATCGTAATAGCTGACAAAATAGTGGACCGCGTTTTCCGGAAAAAATTCCTTGAATTCGCTGGCCAGCTGGGCGGCCAAAGTTTTATTGTGGGAAATAATCAAAGTCGGCTTTTGCGCGGCGGCCATGACGTTGGCCATAGTGAAAGTTTTACCCGAGCCGGTCACGCCCAAAAGCGTCTGGTGCTTTTTACCAGCGTTCAATCCCCTGACCAGCTTATCAATCGCCTGAGGCTGGTCGCCTGTAGGCTTAAAATTAGATTGTAAGTTAAAATTTGGCATAATTAGCCAGCCTGCTCCGAAAATTTGGAACTTACTTCTTTAGGGGGTGGGTTTAAATTATGATTTTAGCTGAAATGATGGCGTAAATTTGAATAACAATAATATCATTATAACCCATTTTATTCAACATCAGCGAATTATCTGCCATATCCGTTTTCTTTGATTTATCCAGCACCTTGCAGGAGTTCTTTTTACGGGGCCTAATACCCAGCACCAGAGATTGGTACTGGGAATACCCTTTAGAAAAAGTGTTGGATTTATTGAAAAAAAATAGCCCCCGAAATTTCCGAAGAAATCGGGGGCAAAAAATCGTTTAATGGCCGAGCCAGCGCGTGCCAGCTTTAGGAATAAACACTGTTACGCGCCTTTTTGCCTCGACTCTAATGGTCGAGGCACTGCTTCCACCCGGGCGCCACCGATATTGGGCCGTAAAATACTTAGCCAGACCCAACTCGAATATTTCGCCCTTCTTCTCGTAGGTGACCCTGGTACCGGGCTGCCAAAACTCTGTTACCCGGGTGGCCAAACCACCGTCCACCGTAACGGTTACCGATTCCACCCCTTGCCAATTTTTAAAGGCAAGGAAAAGAGTTTCCTCGACTTCTTTTGAGATAGTCGATTCAAAAATGAAAGTCTCCCCTTTCTCTAAGGAGACCGAATCCGGCCAATTATCCCAAGTCTCGGAGACTGAATGGTTTTTAATTACATAGGACTTGCCAATCAACTCGGCAAATCCGGCACCGACACTGACTTCAAGCGTCAATAAAACCAATAATAGGTGTTTCATGCTGCTCTCCTTTTGTTTTGCGACTTTGGTTTTTGAAACGGAACTACCTGAAATGAACAAGATAAAAAATCTTAGCACATATCTTAATAGTTGTCAAGTAGGATATAAAACCGAAGCAGGCAGACCTCCCTATTTTGGGGTCTAAGGCGCAGGCGTTTAAAATCTCGTCTTAAGTAACATTGATTTTTCCCCTTAAAATTGCTACATTTATTACATTATGATCGCCTATTTAATCGGCAAAGTTTTAATCAAAAAAACCAAATACCTCATTCTGCTGACCAATAACACCGGCTATCAGGTATTTGTTAATGAAAAAACCCTGACGGCTTTAACCGAAAATCAGGAAGCGGCTTTGCATATCCATCACCACGTTAAGGAAGACGCCGAAGAATTGTACGGCTTTTTGAATTTACCCGAACTGGAACTGTTTAAAAATCTGATTGCCATTTCCGGCGTGGGCCCCAAAAGCGCCCTGGGTGTGATGGCGCATTCCAGCGTGGAAGACATTATCGGCGCTATTTTATCGGAAGACCCGGCGCTCCTTAGAACCGTATCCGGCATCGGCCCTAAAACCGCCGAACGTATCGTGGTGGAACTTAAATCCAAAATCGGCTCGCTCTATAAAGATTCCAAAGACAGCTGGATTCAGGCCGCGCCCAAAGACGTGGAAGTTATTGAAGCCCTCTTAGGCTTGGGTTATTCCCGCAAAGAAGTCATGGATGTTGTCAGACAAATACCTGATAAACTGACGGAAACTTCGGACAAGATTAAAGGCGCCTTGAAATTACTGGCTAAATAATCATCAAAATCAATCCAGCGCTTTTTCTAATACCCTGCAGAGATTCTTTTCTAGAGGGTCTAATACCCAGCACTCCGCTTAAGTATATTTATATAACTTTAGGGCGGTGCTTACGAATACCCTCCGTGAAAAGTGCGGGATTTATTTTATCTTTTGATTTGTCTGATGCTTGATTCTTTTAATTTGATAATTTTATCTTGATGGAGCTAAAAATCCTTAACCAGGCCGAACTGGATAATTTTGTTGCCGGACAGCCGAACAGCCAGATTTTGCAAAGCTTTGCTTGGGGCGAATTTCAAAAAAGCGTCGGCCGCCGGGTTTGGCGCTTTGGCGTTTTAGAAAATAACGATCTCCTGGCCAGCGCCCAAATTATCGGCCACCCCTTAAAACTTAAAAAAAGCTACCTCTACTGCCCGCGCGGCCCCCTGCTCAAGCAAACTTTAACGCCGGACAAGCAGGCGCAAATTTTAAAATTAATTTTAAGCAAAGCCCGGGATCTGACCATACAAACCGCGCAAAGCGAAGAAATTTTTTTTAGAATAGAACCGACATTCCCGCTTCAGCCTTCAGCTTTCGGTCTGCGGTCAACCAAAAGCGTCCAGCCGGCCAAGACTCTCCTTTTGGATTTACGCCCGGCCCCGGCCGACTTGCTCAAAAACATGCATCCCAAAACGAGATATAACATCCAGCTGGCCGGAAAACAGGGCGTCATTATCAGACAGGGCAAGCCGGACGACTTTGAACAAGTCTGGCCGATGTTTCAGTCCACCGGCCAGCGCGATGGCTTTGGCTTGCATCCAAAAAATTATTACCGGGCCATGCTGAAAAATTTAGCCGCCGTGGAACTGTGGCTGGCGTTTTTAAACGACAAAATCATCGCCGCGAGCTTAACCGCCTTTTACGGCGACACGGCCACCTATCTCCACGGAGCCTCGGATTATGATTTTAGAAAATTAATGGCTCCCCATTGGCTGCAATGGCAAATAATTGAAGCGGCTAAGCAAAGAGGCTGTAAATATTATGATTTCCACGGCATTGCGCCCACCGACGACCCTAAACATCCCTGGCACGGCCTGACACGGTTTAAAAAAGGTTTTGGCGGGCAACCGGCCGCCTATCCCGGAACTTTTGACTTTATTTATGAAAAAAACTGGTATAATATATATAAGCTTTTACGAACAGCTAACCGCTTAAAAAGAAAACAATGACCCTGGAAGATATCATTAACCTGGACGAAGTGGCAAACGATTGAGTGGCTAAACTGAGCGAAACAGACGGCGTTAAACCATCACCGGAATTGCTAACGATTTTGAACTAAAAAAGGAAAAAAATCTTAACGGAAATTAAAAACCTCACCGAGAACGTTAAGGTTAAAAAACAGCCGGCAAAAAATTTTTGAACAAGTTTGCTCCGGTTGCCGTAATATTTTTCTTTCTGCCATACCGCTTAAGTATTTTTACGTTGACGGCAAAAAAGGCAAAAACTATAATATCACTAAACTGCCCTTAAACCAGTACCCGGCAAACCTGCCCCAGAATATTTTAACCATGATTGAACCGCGCCGCTGTTCCAAGTGCCGGAAATAATTCATAATTTCCAATTTTAAATAAATCCGGCACCCTAAGGGAAGGTAAGGCGTGACTGGATAAATTTCAAAAGTCTAAATTCAAAATTCTCTATGATTAAAAAAGTCGTGGTCGCCGCCGCCGGCAAAGGCACCCGCATGCTGCATCTGAGCCAAGACAAACCCAAGCATCTTATTGAGATCAACGGTAAGCCCTTTTTATATTACCTCCTAACCAACCTGAAAACGGCTGGTTTTTCCGAAATTATCATGGTTATCGGCTACCAAAAAAAGCTGATGGAAGAATTCTTGGCGGACTATAAGGACGACTTCAATTTAACCATAATCAACCAGTTTGAGCTTTTGGGCGACAAATACGGCACCGCCTGCCCCATTGAATGCGTTAAGGATATTATTAGACCGGGAGAAAGTTTTATTTCCATCTGCGGCGACAATTTGTATTCGGTGAAGGATTTAAAAAAATTCTTTATTGCCGACGATTTAAACTACGTTTCCGGCCTGGTTCACCCCGAGCCCGGCAAATACGGCGTTTTAATCAAAAACGGGGATGACTATCTGGAAAAAATCATTGAAAAGCCGACGACGTTCGTCGGTAACGTAATTAATACCGGCCTGTATAAATTCACGCCGGAAGTTTTTAGATGCTTGCCCTTGATCGCCAAATCCGCCCGCGACGAATTTGAAATCACCGACGCCATTAACTTGCTGGCCAAGGAAAAAAAAGTGAAAATAAAACAAATAGAAGATTACTGGCTAGATTTTGGCAAGCCGGAGGACGTTAACACCATCAGCGAATTTTTAAGCAATAACCAGCGGACCCTATGAATCTGATTTGCCCCGCCAACCAGCCGGCGGAAAATAAAACCGCTTACCCGCCGCAAACCGCCGGGCGCTTAATGATCGCCAACGTGCCCGTAGTCACGCCGGATTACAGCCTGCAAAAAATAGAAGAGCTGCTTTTAGCCAAAATCAAGGATTTTGAAACCGTCAACTACATCTACGTCATCCGGCAAAACGGCAAGCTGGCCGGCGTTATTTCCATTAAAGATATTTTAAGGCAGCCAAAAAACAAACTGGCCGGCGCAGTCATGGCCCGGGCGACCATTGTGGCTCATCCGCATACCGATCAGGAAAGAGTCGCCTACCTCGCCTTAAAAAACAATATTAAAGCCATTCCGGTGGTGGACAAGGAAGAAATTTTTTTGGGCGTGGTGCCCAGCGATACCATTCTTAAAATCGCTTATGAAGAAGCCGATGAAGACATTTTGCGGCTGGGCGGCGTCAAAAAACTAAGTTTGGCCGGCCGCGGCGCGGACGACATCATTAAGCTTTCGCCGGGCACGCTGTTAAAACACCGCTTGCCCTGGCTGCTTTTAGGCCTATTAGGCGGCCTGCTGGCCGCCAAGATTATCGGCTTGTTTGCCGAAACTCTGGAAACCAATCTGATCCTGGCCTCTTTTATACCGATGATTACCTACATGGGCGGAGCCACGCTCGCCCAAACCCAGGCTTTTTTAATCAGAGACCTGGCCGTGGATCCGGGACTTAAATTCGGCCAATATTTCCTTAAACAGCTGACGGTGATCTTGCTGATCGGCCTGATCGCCGCCGCTTTATTTTTCGCCGTCGGCTTTTTCTTTTTACCCGGGCTGGCGATTGTGGAAATTCTGGCCGCGGCCCTGTTTGCCGCCATCAGCTCCTCAATCGTCACCGGCCTGATCGTGCCTTATGTTTTTTACAGTTTAAAAATGGATCCGGCCAACGCCAGCGGACCGGTAGCCACCATCATTCAGGACATTATGGGCGTTACTCTTTATTTCATGATCGCCTCTTGGCTTTTATAACATTCAACCTATGGAAAAAAATTCTCAGGGCTATCATGGGCGGCTGGAGATATGTCGCGGCGCCAAAATAAAATTCGGTTAAATTAATGGCAAACTTTTTAATTTTTACATTTTCGTTATTCATTGTTATTAAAGGCGCGACCCTGGCGATTAAATATTCCTCTAAAATCGCGGAAAGTTTTAATCTGTCCAAATACATCATCGGCTTTATCGTAATCGCGCTTATTTCCATCCTGCCGGAAACTCTGATTTCAATCAATTCGGCTTTAAGCGGCATGCCTGAATTCGGTTTAGGCACTTTGTTTGGCTCAAATATCGCCGACTTGACTCTGATTTTTGCGATTTTAATCATTTACGCCGGCCGGGGAATGAAAATAGAAAGTAAAGTGCTGCAGAATGTCCGCCTGTATCCCTTTTTTCTTTTATTGCCGATTGTCTTCGGATTAAACAGCCACTACTCCCGCATTGAAGGCGTTGTTCTGCTTCTGGCCGGCTCGTTTTTTTACTACTTGGCTTTTAAAAATAACATAAAAGACTCGGCGGTATTTAAAAAAACGGACGGTCAATATAAAAACTTTTTGCTTTTGCTGTGGGCCATGACTTTATTATTAATCGGCTCACATTTTACCGTCACCTCGGCGACCGGGCTGGCGCAAGCCTTTAAAATAAACCCAATTCTGATCGCCATGATTGTTGTGAGCTTGGGCACGACCATGCCGGAACTATTTTACTCGCTCAAGGCGCTAAAAAGAAAAGAGGACGGGCTGGCCGTTGGTGACATTTTAGGTTCCGTCTTGGCGGACGCGACCATTGTCATAGGCATTCTCGCCTTGATCAGTCCATTTTACTTTCCGGCAAAAATTGTTTATGTTACGGGAATATTTATGGTCATGGCCTCCCTGGTATTAATAAAATTCATGCGTTCAGGCAGAACCATCACCAAAAAAGAGGGATATATGCTTTTGATTTTCTGGCTGGCATACGTCATAATAGAATTTGTAATGAATAGTTAGCCGGCTGGCTAAATTAAAATATTCAACTTTTGGAAAAAACCTATGAAAGCTTTGCTTAAAAAAATCCTGCCTAAATTTATCCTCGGCTGGTATCACCAATGCCTGGCCCTGCTGGCCGTGGCCGTTTATCTAAACCCGTCGGGTAAACTGGTTGTTATCGGGGTAACCGGCACCAACGGCAAGTCCACGGTTGTTAATTTGATCGGGCAGATCCTGGAAGCGGCCGGCTATCGGGTCGGCTGGACCGCCACGGCCAATTTTAAAATTTCCGGCGCGCCCTGGCTCAACGATCAAAAAATGACCATGCTCGGCCGGTTTAAAACCCAAAAATTCCTGCGAGCCATGGTCAAAGCCGGCTGCGGCTACGCGGTCATTGAAACGTCTTCGGAAGGCATTAAACAACACAGGCATCTGGGCCTTAATTATGACATCGCCGTTTTTACCAATTTGACGCCGGAACACCTTGAGTCCCATGGCGGCTTTGAAAACTACCAGCAAGCCAAAGGTGAGCTTTTCAGGCATCTGACGCAACGGCGGAAAAAAACCCTTAACGGCCGGATGGTTGATAAAACCATCATTGTCAACGCCGACGACCAAAACGCCCCTTATTTTTTGAACTTTCCGGCCGATAAAAAAATCACTTATGCCATCAATCGGCCGGCGGACTACCGCGCGACGGACATTGAACTCAGGTCCAACGGCGCAATCTTTACGGTTAACGGGTCCGCCTTTAAATCCAACCTCTATGGCCACGTGAATATTTATAACGAACTGGCGGCCCTGGCCGTGGCTAAAAGCCAGCAGGTGAACGACGACCAGATCAGGCTGGCGCTGATGCAGTTCAAAAGCATGCCCGGCCGCTTTGAATTTATAGAGGAAGCGTCCGCCCTAGGCTTTAAAGTCATGGTTGATTACGCGCCCGAACCCGAATCAATGAAACAGCTTTATGAAACTCTAAAAATTTTTGACTTTAACAAGATCATCCACGTTTTAGGCTCCTGCGGCGGCGGCCGGGACAAGGCCAGGCAGCCGATTTTAGGCAATTTAGCCGCCACCCGCGCCCAAAACGTGATTGTGACCAACGAAGACCCCTATGACGATAACCCGATGACCATTATTGATAACGTGGCTCAGGGCGCCATTGAGGCCGGCAAAGTTTTAAATGAAAATTTGTTTAAAATACTTAACCGCCATGACGCCATCGCCTACGCCCTCTCGTTAGCCAGGGCCGGCGACCTAGTGTTAATCACCGGCAAAGGCTGTGAGCAGTTTATTTGTGTGGCTCACGGCAAAAAGATCCCCTGGGACGACCGCGAGGCCGTTAAGGAATTGCTGGCCGGCCAGCTCGCCCCTTGAAGCAGAAAGGTTAGCTGAATAATTTAGTCCAGCGGGCTGGAAATTTTGGCTAACAGAGAACCGGCCACTTGAGTGTAAACTTGAGTGGTTTTTATGTTGCTATGGCCCAATAATTTCTGGATCACCCGGATATCCGTGTTGTTTTCCAAAAGATGAGTGGCAAACGAATGCCGCAAGCTATGGCAGCCCGCCTGCCGATTTATACCCGCCCGCACCAAGGCCTGATTAAATATCTTTTCAGCCGATCTTGAAGTTAAATGCGGCCTGTTGCCCGCGCCGGCAAAAACATAAACCTGATTTTCAGCCGAAAATTTTTTGCATTGCTCAAACAGTTCCGCCGAGAGTTTGCTTAAAACAGTCCAGCGGTCCTTGGCGCCTTTGCCGTTTTTTACCAACAGCTTGTTTGCCCCAACATTAATATCAATAATTCTTAATTTTACCGCCTCGGAAACTCTTAAACCGGAACCATACATTAAAGACAATAATAATTTATGTTTTAGATTACCAGTTTTTTCAATTAAACTAATGATTTCCGTTTTTGATAAAACGGTCGGCAAATATTTTTCCCGCTTCGGCCGCTTTACGCTAAAAAACAGTTTGCGATGCAAGACATCCTGATAATAAAATTTTAAAGCGGAAATGCTAAGATTTAAGGAAGTATTGGAGAGACCCCGGGCTTTAAGATATAAAAGATAATTTTTTACATCCTCGCCACTTGCCTCTTTAGCCGATTTGTTTATAAATTGCAAAAATCTAATATTAATAGACAGGTATGACTTAATTGTCCGGCCCGAAAAACCCCTGATAACCAGCTCCTGCGCCAGGGTAAAAAGGGGGTGTGTTTTAGCTAATTTTGGTCTATAATTAAGCAAAGAAAGGCTTTCATTATTTGGATTATTCATATTTTGGGTTATTTAATTAAAAAAGGGCTTTTGACCCTGTACATAAACTTTTCAAACCGCCTTGTGATTTAATGTTTACGCTTAAATATTGGCTGATCGCAGCCAAAAAGTCAAGCCGTTCGGATATACAGTGTTGTATGAAATAATAAAAAGTTTTAGTATCTCTTTCAGAGATACATAAGGGCTATTTCATTTTTAATTTCCAAAACTATGAAAAAATCAAAAA
>LCKE01000015.1 GCA_001001205.1 Parcubacteria group bacterium GW2011_GWF2_45_11
TTTTTAAAACGACCTTTTATGTTATTATTATCTCACAAAGTTGTATTTTAATGAATTGACTAACTTTCGGCTGTTTTTAAGCCAAAGGCGTAAGTCCTATATATCAAAATTAATAGACTAAGCCAATAAATCTTAGGGTTTAACGGCCAAAGAAAGCCAACGTCAATGCAAGACGAATTTACCAATGACGAAGATACTGATTTAGACAAAGACACGTCATTCACCGATGAAGTAGCCGAGGAAGAGGCTGAAACGGAAGATGAAGAAACAGTGTAAACATTTCTAACAATCAAAAAATCCAGCCCGAATCATCAGACTGGATTTTTTGCTGGGCGAATATTACCCGGGAGACGAGAGTTTTTTAAATCTGTCTTGGGCCTGAGCGAGCTTGGCTTGCTCCCCCATAATGACCGTGGCCGGCGCTTTGCCGGTAAATTCCTTATTGGCCAATTTTGCCTCCTGGATATTAATATACCGTTCCAAATTCTTAAGCTCTTTCGCCCGGGTTTTAAAAACTTCCTGATTAATTTTTATGTCTAAAGTAATATTGGCTGAACCAACGGACAGCTTTAAGCCGGGAGATTTGGGCGTCAGCCTCACCTTGGCCAAACCTTCAATAATTTTTTGATTGCCAGCCACCAGCTGGTGCCGGTCAGTTTCAATCGCGCAGGTAAAAATCTTTTTAGGGTTAACCCTATGCTCGGCGCGGGCGTTTCTAATAGCCGAAACCAATGCCTGAATGTAAGCAAACTCGATTAAGGCCGGCTTTTTAATTTTGCCCGCCAGTGATGGCCAAGACTGGATGATTAACGGCTCCGGACTTAAATTTTGCCAGAGAACTTCCGTAACAAACGGACAGAAAGGATGCCACAGAATCAGCAGGCGCTCTAAAATGTATAATAAAATTTCCTCCTTAGCCCCTTCCAGCTTGGCAACCTCTAAATACCAGTCGGCCAGTTTGGACCAGGTAAATTCATACAGCTCTTCGCCGGCCTGAGAAAATTTAAATTCTTCAATATTCTTAGTGGTGGTCTGAATAATCTTATTCAGTTCCGCCAAAATCCACTCATCAGCCAAGGTTTTTGGATTTTGATTTTTGATTTTTGATTTTGTTTGAATCTTAACATTAGTTTCTTGAAGTTTGGATATAATATAGCGGCTGATATTCCAAAGTTTATTGACGAAATTACGGTAGCCGGCGATTTTTTCTTCATAAAGCCGCAGATCGGTCCCGGGCGTTGAACCGACGACCATGGAAAGCCGCAATGCGTCAGCGCCGAATTTTTTTATCATCTCCAAAGGATCAATACCATTACCTAAAGACTTGGACATTTTCCGTCCCTGTTTATCCTTGATCATGGCATGCAAATAAACTGTGGCAAAAGGCTTTTCCTTGAGGAAATAAAGGGACATAATAATCATCCGGGCCACCCAAAAAAACAGGATGTCGTACATGGTTTCCAAAACCGAAGTCGGATGATAAATTTTTAAATCTTTTGTTTGCTTGGGCCAGCCTAAAGTGGAAAAAGTCCATAAGCCGGCAGAAAACCAGGTGTCCAAAGTATCCTGATCCTGAATCCAGCCTTCGCCGGTGGGCGGTTCCAGACCCACAAAAATCTCCTGCTTGTTTACCTGTGGAAATAATTTACTGTTTTTTCGTATTTTTGATTTCTTGTCCGGCTGACGATACCACACCGGAATCTGATGGCCGTACCAGATTTGCCGCGAAATGCACCAATCCCTCAGATTATCCATCCACTGAAAATAGATTTTATTAAAACGGTCTGGGATAATCGTTATCTCATGACTGCTAACCGCCTCGGTCGCCAACTGCTTCAAGGACTTACCCCGGGAGGGCACTTTTTTGTTAACATCCACAAACCACTGTCTGGAGGTTAACGGTTCGATTGAAGTTTTACAGCGATAACAAACGGAAAGATTGTTTTTATAATCTTCAATTTTTTCCAGCAAACCTGCTTTGCGTAAATCAGCCACCAAACGGTTTCGACACTCTAAAGTTGACAGTCCCTGATATTTGCCGGCGGCGGCCGTCATTTCCCCCCGTTCATCAATGACTTTAATTAAAGGCAAATTATATTTTTCCGCCCATTTAAAATCCTGCTGGCTGTGCGCCGGCGTCACGCCGATGGCGCCGCTGCCAAAATTTTGATCAACTTCGCTATCGCCAAAAACCTTAACCGCAAGCTTGTGACCGGCCAGATCAATCGGTAAAACCTGACCAATCAATTTTTTATAGCGCTCGTCTTTAGGATTCACGGCCACTCCCGTATCACCCAACTTGGTTTCCGGCCGGGTGGTAGCAATGGTTAGCGGGCCGTATTTGATAAAATAAAACTGGCCTTGAGACTCTTCATATTCCACTTCATCATCGGCCAGAGTGGACTGGCACCTCGGACACCAGTTGACTACCCGATCGCCGCGATAAATCAAGCCGTCATCATACATTCTCTTAAAAGCAGTCCTGACGGCCAAAGATAAATTTTCATCCAAAGTAAAGCGCTCGCGCGACCAGTCCAAAGAAGAGCCCATCTTTTTTATTTGCTGCCTGATAATTTTTTTTGAGGCTTCGGCAAAATCGTTAACCTTGGCTAAAAATGCCGCCCGGCCTAAATCATGCCTGGTTTTACCCTGCTGCTTCAGTTCTTTTTCCACCACGTTCTGAGTGGCGATGGCGGCATGATCCATGCCCGGCAACCATAAAGTTTTATCGCCCTTAAGCCGGTGATAACGGATCATGATATCCTGATAGGACAGCATGGAAGCGTGCCCCAAATGCAGCTTGCCGGTCACGTTTGGTGGCGGCAAAACGATAGTGAAAGCTTTCTGCCGCTGACCGGGCAAATTATCGGGATTAAAATAGCCCGACTCTTCCCACCTTTGGTAAATGGCATCTTCATGTTTATGGGGCTCGTAAGTTTTATCTAAGGTCGGCATAAATTTACTTAATAAAAGTTGCCTTCATGGCATTACGGTTAAACTCGTCAATTTGCTTGGAGTTAAAAATTCCCTGATCCACCAAAAACTGCCTTTCCTTGAACAAATTAGTGCGGTACATTTCCGGACCGTCGGTATTAATCGTCAGTTTAACGCCGTTTTTATAAAGCGTCTGATAAATTTCTTTCATAGCGGCCACGGACTTGATCACGCCACAGCGTAAATTGGAAGTCGGGCAAAGTTCAAGGACGGTTTTTTGTCTTGCCAGCTCTTTCATCAGATGCTGGTCCTGCCAGGCTAAAAAGCCGTGGCCGATGCGCTCAGGCCTGATCACCTTAACCAAATCGCGCATTTCGCGCAAATTGCCCTCTTCGCCTGTATGAATGGTCAAACCCAGACCGGATTTTTTGGCTTGTCTGAACAGGGGATACAGCCGAGTCAGCTTAAAACCTTGAACCTGCGGTCCGGCGATATCCAGACCGACAATGCCGCGGTTTTTATATTTAAGCGCTTTGGCAAGAATAATCTCATTCTGGGTAAAAGTGAATTTACGATCCATCATCAAAATCAGGCCGGCCTTAACCTGGGGATATTCTTGAACCGCCCGATCCATGCCCCTGATGGCCGCTAAAATAATATGATCTAAATCCTTTTCGCCCGAACGGTTCCGGTTCATGGGGTTAAACCTGAGCTCGTGGATGACAATATTGCATTTACGGTAACCGCCGCCGATAACCGATTTGACCGACGTTTCCACCGCTTCCGGCGAAGACTGTACCAGCTCGGTCCAATAAAACAAAGCCTTATCTACTTCCGCCACGCTGTTGTAACCTTCGGCCACGTCAATGGTAATCAAATCTTCAAAATCCCAGTAATTTTTGGAGGGCAGCCTGATGCCCTGGCTGTGGGCGATTGACCACATAATCGGCGGATCAACGGCCGCACCTAAATGATTATGTAATTCAGCCCGGTCGGGCATGTTGATTTTTGGCATATAATTCAGTGAATTTAAATTAATCCAGCACCCTTTCTAAAGGGTATTAGATCCTTTAGAAAAGAATCTCTGCCAGGTAACCCTGCGGCAAGCCCGGCACCAGAAATTGGTGCTTGGGTAAGACCGCAGGGTATTAGAAAAGGTGCTGGATAAAAAATTACAGTATTATTATATCATTGTTTTAAAATAAAAACCCCTATTGCCATAAGGGTCCCAAAAATACTTTCAGGACGGTACCACCTTACTTACCCTGAATCAAACGAGCGAAGCGAGTTCTAATTCAGGGTATCTTATTTACTGCTATAACGGGCCTGCCCGTCTGGATCTGCTAACCGCCGAAGTTTCAGCGGCGTTCTGCCAGCCACTCACCGGATGACATGATTTCCGGATAATCCTTAAACAAAAGAGGATACGTTTTCAGCAAATGAATTACCCTGCGGCAAGACCGCAGGGTAAACTGTGGTAATGTATCCTCATTATAAATTATCCGGCAGTGATCGTCAATTAAATTTAGGCTCAGCGGCTCCGGGCGTGGGCGTAGGGCGGACTGGTTAAAACTTCCGGCACGCCGGCCAATATATTACCCGTCACGGCGAAAATCCGGCCTAAGCCCTGAATGGAATTCCGCCAGGTCCCCAAGCATAAAGCATCAAAATGTTCGCCAACCGCTTCCGCCGCCACGGCCGTATCATACCACATGTTCCGGACGGCCAGACTCAGGCTCGGTGCCGAAGCCCGGATAAAATTATCACCGGGTATTTTGGAATTTGCGCTGAGCAAACCATTGAACATCATCAGGGAAAAAATAATCAAACAAGAACCGAGAATATAGGTTCCCCGCAGGAGATATTCCTGAAAAGCGTCCATGGTGGCCATGAAATCCCTTTTTTTCCTAGGTAAACAAGCCTGGCAATCATTTGTCTGCATAATTTGTCCCTGAGGCTCCTCCGCCTAATTGGCGGTTTCGCTCGGGGTATTTTTATTTTTGTTTTTGCTTAATTATTAATTATCTAAATTCTTAAGATCTGACAATATAAAAACATAGGCCAAAATTCCTATGTTATGTTCTTATGATAGCACACTTAATCTAAAAAGTCAAGAACTTTTTAAAATAAAGCCCGATTCACCGGCCGCGATTTTAAAAATATTTTAAATTATTTTTTGGAAATTAACTCTTCTCTGATTTTCACCGCGACCGGGATTAAATTCAATTATGATAGTTTTAGCCGGTAGCCAATCTTTAACCTTATCGGCCCACTCAATCACCACAACCGTATCCGGACCGTTAAGATATTCCTTAAGGCCGATGTTGTCCAGTTCGTCAGCTGAGTTTAAACGATAAGCATCAACGTGAATAAAACCGTGGATCGTTGATCGTGGATCGTTGATCGTGTATTCTTTCATTAAGACAAAGGTCGGACTATTGACTATCTCAGTAACGCCTAGAGCGGCGGCCAATCCCTGGGTAAAAACGGTTTTACCCGAACCAAGGTCGCCGATTAAGCCGATAACCTCGCCGCCTTTCAAAGTCAGGGAGATTTTAGCCGCCAGCTTTTTTGTTTCTCCCGCATTGTTAGTAATAGATTCTGGCATATAATTGATCTGTCAGGCATCGTCTGCCCCGTTTTATAAAAAAATGCCGGATAAAAGCTGGACAAACGCGAAATTATTTACAGTTTGGCTTAGACAGGATAAAATGTCAATAAGAAACCAAGTTATTTAAAGTATGTCAAAAATACTTTACTGGTTGCCGCGCCTGCTTTCTCTTTTCATAACCGGCTTTTGGCTATTCTATACGGTCCGCGCTTACGGGCTTTCTTTAACGGCCTTATCAAAAAACGGCGTCTGGATCGCCCTCTTGGTTTTTAGCCTTTTGGCCTGGCGCGGCCAGCTGATCGGCCGACTGGGTTTTATTTTAATGGCAGTACTGTATGTGATGAAAGCGGGGGCCAATCTGCCGTTTAAAACAGTGGCGCTAACTGCCGGCCCGCTTTTATTCATCGGACTGCTTTATTTTTTTGACCGACAAAGAATCTTCTTAAAACCGGTAAAAGAAACGCTGGACAATCTTAAAAAAAAATACGACGATAAAACCAAGACGGACGATCATGAACTGATTTAAACGATGCTTAAATTAGCTTCGGCAATTAACTTGCGCCAGTTATTTTTTCTGGCGCTTTTTTGCTTGAAGTAACCGGTTAGGGCGATCATGGCCGCATTATCGCCGGTCAGCCATTTTTCCGGATAATAAAATGCCAGGCCTAAATTGAAAATTGACGATTGGAAATCGGCAATTAACATTTCATTGGCGCTGACGCCCCCGCCTAAAATAACGGACTTGGCCTTATGCTTAACCGCCGCCTTGATGGTTTTACCAACCAACACGTCAATAACGGCCTGCTGAAAACTGGCGCAGACGTCATTAATAAAAGCCTGGCTGAAATTGCCGGTCGGGACCATATCGTTCAGCTGATATTTTACGGCGGTTTTGAGGCCGGAAAAAGAAAAATCAAAATCGCCTGATTCCATCATCGGACGGGGGAAATTAATCTGGGACGAATTTCCTTTTTTGGCAAAATGGGCGATGACAGGGCCGCCTGGATAACCCAAATTCAGCATCTTGGCCACCTTGTCAAAAGCTTCGCCGGCCGCATCGTCTCTGGTCCGGCCGATTAGCCGATAGGTGCCCGGACCTTTAACTAAAATCATCTCCGTATGTCCGCCGGAAATGATAAGCCCAATCGCTGGAAATAGCGTATCTTGCCCACCCGCCACGACAACGAGCCGGGCGGGTAACTTGTGGCTTGTATCTTGATTCAATAGGTAACTCCAGAGGTGCGCTTCCAGATGATTGACGCCGACAAGCGGAACGTCCCAAACATAAGACAGCGTCTTGGCCGTCTGCAGACCAACTTGCAGAGAAGTGATTAAGCCAGGCCCCCGCGTTACCGCAATCAAATCAGGCTTTTGACCGTTTAATGCTTCTGCAATAACCGGACTTATGGTTTCTACATGCTTTCTGGCTGCCACTTCCGGCACAACCCCGCCGTACTTTTTATGTATATTAACTTGCGACAGCACAACATTACCCAATATTTGAAATTTGAGATTTGAAATTTGAGATTTTTTTGTTTTGTGGGAATTGTAATCTGCAACTTCCAGCAAAGCGGCCGCTGTTTCGTCGCATGATGTTTCTATGCCTAAAATTTTCATATGACTTTAGGGTATCACCTTAAAATAAAAAAGCCCTGGGGACCGGGCCGGCTGAGAAAAAAACTGGCAAACTTTAGTTTAATTGACTTTAAGATTAGGCTCGGCGCTCTTCCCACTTGTCTAAAGCTTTGGCTAAAATTTCCATGGCCCGCCTGAGATCGTCCTCCTTTAAAACGTAAGCAAGGCGGACTTCGTCTTTGCCGGAACCCTGGCTTAAATAAAACCCGGCCGCCGGCGCCAGCATGACCGTTTCGTTGCGGTCCTTAAAATCAGTTAAAAGCCATTGGCAAAATTCATCCGCATCTGCAACCGGCAATTTGACAATAATGTAAAAAGCGCCTTCCGGCTCGCAAAAGACCAAGCCCTCAATCCGATTAAGCCCGTCAATTAAAACTTGACGGCGCTTGGCGTATTCCGCCAAGGTCTGTTCCAGATAGTCTTCATCCTGGCCGATAATGTTCGCCGTCATTAACATGTTAATTGAACCGGCGGACAGGCGCGCTTGGCCGTACCGCAGCATCACGGCGATTATCTTTTTGTTCCTGGAACAAACCAGCCCGACCCTGGCGCCGCACAGAGAATAGCGCTTGGAAAAACTGTCCAAAACCAAAACGCGGCTCTCGGCTAAATCGGCCTGACGTTCCTTTTCCACTGTCAGAATGGAAATCATCCGATGCTCTCCGTAAGCAAACTCGCGGTAAACTTCATCGGACAACAAGTAAAGATTTTTTTCCTGGGCGATGTCGTACAATAAATCCAGCTCCGCCCGGCGATATACCGTGCCGGTAGGATTATTAGGGTTACAAAACATGATCGCCTTGGTCTTTTCGTTTATCTGAGACAGGATCGCCTTTTTATCGGGCAGATGAAAACCCTCTTCAATTTTGGTGGCGACCGCCTTAAGTTTAACGCCGGCCATGATAGCCAGACTGTTATAGTTGGTGTAAAAAGGCTCAAAAGTAATAATTTCGTCGCCTGGATCGGCCACCGTCATAATCGCCCACAAAATCGCTTCACTGCCGCCCAAAGTGGCGATAAAATTATCCTTATCCAAATCTTGATGCCCGAGACGGTGATAATATTTCACCAGACTTTCCAGATAATCATGTTCGCCCTGGGAGTGGCTGTATTCAATCACCGGCCCGTGATAGTTATTTAAAAAATCAAAAACTGCGGCTGGCGGCGGCAGATCGGGCTGACCGATATTCAAATGATAAACCTTGACCCCGCGCTTTTTAGCCTCCAGACCAAAGCCGGCCAGTTTTCTGATGGGACTTTGCGGGATTAAATTTGCTCTCTGGGATAACGGCATATATTTTTATGGCTACATCTTAGCATACCTTGACTTTTGTTTCAATTTCCATTAGTATAGCTAAAGTTTAGGACGGCCGCGGCAAAAACCTGACGACCGACCAACCGGCAAAAGCAAAACGAAAAAATTGAAATTAAATCGTTCGCCGCGCAGTACAGGCATCCTGGCTGAGGCAACGGAATTTTCAAAAAACAGCACTCTTTATTGACTGACGGCCCTACCGTCTAATGGTTTGCCGCCTCATCGGCGACCGGCTGGAGAGGCGGACCTGCCGGCAGGGATACCAAATTTTGTTCATCCGCGCCAAAAAACTTCAAATTAAAAAATCTCGCCGCCTTCGTCTAGTGGTTAGGACACCAGGTTTTCATCCTGGTAACAGGGGTCCGATTCCCCTAGGCGGTACCACAAAATCTTGCACGTCAGGATTTTTTGTTTAAGCCATGGCTGAAAAATCTGTATGGAGCGACGCCGGCCTGACTCTCCGGTACCCTTAAGGGTCTTGCCTCAGCGTTTCCCTTGCCCTGTGGGTAAAAATATCGTATAATAATAACACTAAAGTTGCTTTAAATTTTATAAATTATGAAATTATTCCTTAAAAAGAAAAAACCGCAAACGGAGCAAACAGAAACAACCGAAGATAATTTTTTCCTTGACGACAGTGCCGAGAGTGTCGCCAAAGTTAAAACAACGACAGAGCCGCCCAAGAAAGAAGACAGCTGGCTGGAAGAAGATTACGAAGAAGGACAACTGTCGGTTGACGTTTACCAGACCAAAGACGCCATTGTCATCAAATCCACGATTGCCGGCGTTAAACCGGAAGACATTGATATCTCCATTAACAACGACATGGTAACCATAAGAGGTAAAAGGGAATTTGACGACTCGGTTCAGGAAGATGACTATTTTTACCAGGAATGTTACTGGGGCGGCTTTTCTCGTTCCATTATTTTGCCGGTGGAAATTCAGCCGGATAAAGTTCAAGCGAATCTAAAAAATGGGGTTTTAACCATTACTTTGCCTAAAGTGGCCAAAGCCAAAGCCGTTTCCATTAAAGTCCAGGAAGAGGGTGATTAATTTATGGCCAAGCCTTTAATTATCCGCGGGATAATCGATCGTTTTGAAAATAAGCTGGCCGTTATTGTAACGCCGGACAAAACGGAAATTTTATGGCCGATTAAAAATCTGCCCGAAGAAATAGGCCAGGGCAGTGCCGTCAGGCTGACGCTTTCCACCAATGAATCCGCAGAGCAGGAACGCGAAGCGCTGGCTAAATCAATGCTTAATGATATTTTAAATAATGCTCCTGAAGAAACAAACCTCAGTTAAAATTGTCCTGCCCCTGTTGATGAAGTGGTTGCTGTCCGGCGTAACCATTTTTTTGATTGCCGCCACCGCGGTGATCATGCTGGCCTTGATTTATGATAAGGCCCATGAGTTAAAATTCTTCCCTGGCGTGACCATTAACCATCAGACGTTAAAAAAAATGAGCCATGCCGAGGCGGTCAATTTTTTCCAAAATCAGGTGGACGACTTCACCGCCCAAGGCCTAAATTATATTCTGGAGGGCAAAGCCATCAATCTGTTAACCACTTTGCCCGCCACCTCCGATCCTGACGTTTCTCATAATTTAATTAATTTTGAGGTGCAAAAAACGGTTGACGAAGCTTACCTGTACGGGCGCAAGCAGGGTTATAGGATGAATTTTTTTAACCAAATGTGGTCTTTGATCTTTGGCCATGACATACCCTTAAAATTCAACCTGCAAAACAAGGAATTCTTTAACCTGCTGGAGGCTAATCTAAAACCGTTGACTCAGGCCAAAACAGACGCCCGGCCGATCATTGATGAACAGCTTAAAATTACCATCAGACACGAAACCGCCGGCAGCACTTTTGATTATGAAGAAATCTACCGGCAAACCCTGGACCGCCTGACCAAGCTTTCCGACCAACCAATCCAGGCGACCTTAATGACTGACCAGCCGGCGGTAACGGGAAAAAATATCAGCCCCGAACTCTTAAACCGCCTGGAAAAAGTGATCGCCACGTCAACTTTGACTCTAACTTACCATAATCAAAGCTGGCCGGTGGCCAATCAAATATTTAAAGACTGGCTGGTCTTTAAAAAATCGCCCGCTCAGGTTGAATTAGGTTTTGATTCATCAACCACGGCCGCTTATTTAACCAACGAAGTCGCCCAAGATATTTACCGGCCGACCCTGGATGCCAAGTTTGAAATTATCAACGGCCGGGTGGTGGAATTTCAGGGTAGCCAAGACGGGCTGGATCTTGATATTGACAAATCAATCAGCCAACTGGAACAAGATTTTCTGCAAAATCAGCAGACCGCCGTTAACTTAGTGGTGAACCAGACCAAGTCTAAAATTACTACCGACAGCGTTAATGATCTGGGCATCA
Source organism: Parcubacteria group bacterium GW2011_GWF2_45_11 (assembly GCA_001001205.1). Classification (GTDB taxonomy): domain Bacteria; phylum Patescibacteriota; class Patescibacteriia; order UBA1558; family UBA10009; genus UBA10009. The sequence goes on from LCKE01000015.1 coordinate 10,892, forward strand.
CCCAGATTATCGGCACGGGCTATTCTGATTTTTCCGGCAGCCCGGTAAACCGGCGCCACAATATCAGCGTCGGCGCCCAGACTTTAAACGGGGTTTTGATCAAGCCTGAAGAAGAATTTTCTTTAATCACCGCCTTGGGCGATATTAACGCGGCTGCCGGCTACAAACCGGAACTGGTGATTAAGGGAGACAAAACCATCCCCGAATACGGCGGCGGCCTCTGCCAGATAGGCACCACGGTTTTTAGATCGGCGCTGGCTGGCGGACTGCCGATCACCTTAAGAAGAAATCATTCTTACCGGGTCAGCTATTATGAACCGGCGGGCAAGGACGCCACCATTTACGACCCCTGGCCGGATTTAAAATTTATCAATGACACTGGCGCCCACATTTTAATCCAGTCGCGTATAGAAGGGGATGACTTATATTTTGACTTTTGGGGGACGAGCGACGGCCGGATCATTGAACAGTCGGACTCGGTCATCTATAATATCAAAAGTCCAGGCCCGACCCAGTATATTGAAACGCCCGACCTGGCCCCCGGAGAAAAAAAATGCACCGAAAGCGCCCACGCCGGCGCCGATGCCTATTTTGATTATCAGGTCACTTACCCTAAAGCTCGCTGGTAACGGTGGTGGCGGCGGCGGAGCGAAACCGGAAGCGGCCACTTCCACGGAAGCGGTCATTGAGTAATCTTATAAAAATAACCGTGGGGGGGTCTAAAACAAAAAAACCAAACACGGGACAAATTAAAAATAAGTCCTGCACCTTTTCACCTAAAACTAAAAAGACGCTATCTTGATACTGCGTCCAAGAAAATTATTGTAAGCACAAATCTAGCAATTCAACAAATGAGAAAAGCCGGATGTAAAGCGCTTACAAAAATCCCCATGCTTGTCGTGGACGCAGAAGCAAAATAGCATCTTGTAATCAACGGACTCGTTAGTATAGCAGATATATAAATTATGTCAAGCTTAAAGTAGATAGTCGCCTGGATTTTGGCTAAAGTTAGCTTAATTCATACTAACAAAGACAGTTGACAAGCCGGCCGATATCCGCTAAACTGGTGCTGATCTTTATTAAAACAATTTTACCTAACAAATATTTACTAATTATAAAATTATGGCCTTACAATCGCAAAAAAGAACCAAGTCTTCAAAAAAACGCCGGGCATCGCATTTTGCTTTAACTAAAATTAATTTAAGCCAATGTTCGCACTGCCATCAACCAGTTCAGCCTCATCACGCCTGCGCCAATTGCGGCTACTATAAAGGCAAGGAAGTCATAAAACAAAAAAGCGCCATGACTAAAAAGGGTAAAACTTAATTGTTACAAATTACCGCTGACAAACTACTTAAACCTCCATGTCTAATCGCCATCTGGCCCGAACCATAGTCTTACAAAGCTTATTTCAATGGGACTTTAACAACCGGGCGGAAAACATCAATAAGCTTTTGGAAATGAACAGGGCGGAATTTGCCCCTGATTTTGATGACCAAGGTTTTTCCGAAAGTCTGCTGAAGTCTTTAATAGACAAAATCCAGGACATTGACGGTCTGATCAGCCAATACGCTCCGGAATGGCCGATTGAGCAAATCACGCCCATTGACCGCAACGTCCTGAGAATCGGCATTTACGAACTAAAATTCGCCCAGGATATTCCGCCAAAAGTGGCGATTAATGAAGCGATTGAACTAGCCAAAACTTACAGCGGCGGCTCTTCCGGAAAATTTATTAATGGAGTTCTGGGCAGTATTTACAAAGATATGCAGGCAAAGGGGGAAAAACAGGACTTGGAAGTTGATCCACCCAGGGAATATTCCGCCGGAGGTGTGGTCTACCGTAAATCAGGCGCCGACTGCGAATTTGTCCTGGTTTTGGACGCCTACAATAAATGGACTTTCCCCAAAGGCCATATTGAAGAAAATGAAGACCGGGAAAAAGCCGCCGCCCGGGAAATCTGCGAAGAGGTCGGTATTAAAAATACCATTAATCAGGGCTACTTAGGCAGCATTGACATTAAAGTCAACGAACCCAATAAACGGGCCACACCAAAAACCGTTTTTTATTATTTGATCGAGACTGCGGATAAAACCCTGACGGTCACCAAAGAGCCGGAAGTCAAAGAAGCTAAATGGCTAACTAAAGAAGAGGCGCTGGCGACGATTAGTTACGAAAATGCCAGAGAAATTTTTAAGCTGGCTTTAAAAAAATTAAACCTTAAATAGCTTGTCTATCGCATGTCGTGTATCGTGCATCCTTTATTAGGAGATACGATAGAGGATACGGGATTGACGCTTGAGGAACCTATGAAACAATTTAATGAACTGGAAAAAAACCTGGGCGTGAGTTTTAAAAATACGGATTATTTAAAAATGGCGGTTGTCCACCGTTCCTATTTAAATGAACACAAAAGCTTTGCCCTGGATCATAACGAACGTTTGGAATTTTTGGGCGACGCGGTGCTGGAGCTGGTCACCACGGACTATCTTTACCGCACTTATCCCAACCCTGAAGGCGACCTGACCAACTGGCGCGCCAGCCTGGTCAACGCCAAAATGCTCTCCGACATCGCCAGGGCCCTGGAGATTGAAAAATTTCTCTACATGAGCAAAGGCGAAACCAGGGACGCCAATCCCAAAGCCCGCAATTACATTCTGGCTAACGCCATCGAAGCCATTATCGGCGCCCTTTATTTGGATCAGGGCTACGCGGCGGCGGAAAAATTTATCGGCGAAAAAATCCTGGTCAAGCTGCCTCATATTTTAAAAAACCAGCTTTACCTGGATGCTAAAAGCAAATTTCAGGAAAAAGCCCAGGAAATATACGGCCTAACGCCCTCCTACAAGGTTTTATTGGAATCCGGCCCCGATCATAATAAATTTTTCAAAATCGGCATCTACGTCAATAACGAACTGGTGGCCGAAGGCGAGGGCACTTCCAAACAGGAAGCGCAAATGAATGCCGCGGAAAACGCGCTGGCAGTGAAAAATTGGTAATCAACATCTTTAAAACAAAACCGGACGAGTCTGACTCGTCTGGTTTTGTTTATCTGAGCTGTAACTAACGCTTAGTTGTCTGATAGCGTTTGCGGAGCTAAAGATTAATGAAATCTGCTTAAACCCATACCATCCGGCCCGGACAAACCCAGCTGTTCGCCAATCTGCCGCGCTTCGGCCATGAGCTGATGCATTTTAACTAGCTGAGCAAAATTATCAGCATTGATCTTTTCAGCGACCTTGGTCCCGGCCATTAAAGAAGCCCAGGTGTCGTAATCATTAGTCTCCACAGCCTGTTTGATATCCTGACTTTTAGCCTGCCAGACTTCCCTTTGTTCAGTCGCGGGCGCCAATCCCTTTTTAGCAAACTCCGCATGATGAGCATAGACGGTTGTGCCGGCGATAATCATTAAGGCTAAAAGAGTCAACGGCACCAGATATTTAATTTGTTTCATGGATAAAAATGGTTAATGATTAGAGGGAGAGCGGCCAACTGCTCTGCCTAAATATTACGCCGGCACCGCCTATTTTATTTTACCGGCTGATGACTGCCGGTCTTTGCTCAACCGACTGAGCCGTGACGCTGCCGTCATCATTAACCGTTCCGACAACGCTGATGTTCTCGCCGACGGCCAAGGCCACGGCCGTGCTGGTAACGGCTTGACTGAAATGAGTCGCCGGACCATAAAAAATAATCTTAGAGCCGTCGTCCGGCAATTTGATGGTCAGGCTGGTCTCGTCCTGACTGATGATTTCACCGGACAAAAAACCGGCGCTGGAGCCGTTTAAGCGGTTAGCCAGATTCCCGCCCGCCTGGCCCTCAGCTAACTTTTGACGATTCGGCGTAAAATTACCAAAATTTTGACGGCCGGCCGTTTGATCGGCGGAGACAAATTTGGTACCAGCGTAAAAAGAACCGCCGGCCGCAATTAAACAGATAATAATGTAAGTGACGATATGTTTTTTGGACATACTTGGTTAAGGTTAAATAAAAATAAAGCTTCATTTAAATAAAACGGGCCGCGCGCTACCTTAATTATTCGTATCTCAAAGCTTCAATCGGATTTAAACGCGCTGCGCGCTGAGCCGGATAATAGCCAAAAATAATGCCAATCGCACCGGAGACGCCAAAGGCCAAAACTACCGAAGACAAAGTCACGGCCGTGGTCATGCCGCCAAATTTGTTGATTAAAGAAGCAATCAGCCAGCCCAACAGCAGGCCGAACAAACCGCCCAGGAAAGTCAGCATGACCGCTTCGGTTAGAAATTGACGGCTGATATCCTTGTTTTTAGCCCCTAAGGATTTGCGCAAGCCGATTTCCCTGGTCCTTTCGGTGACGGTGGTCAGCATCATATTCATAATGCCGATACCGCCGACTAGCAAAGAAATGCCGGCGATCGCCCCTAAGAGCAAAGTAAAAATGCCGGCGGCCGAAGAAACGGCGGAAAGAATATCCGCCTGATTTAAAATGGTAAAATCAACGGCACTGACGTCTTTAATGTTGTGCCTGACCATCAATAAATCATTAATCTGCTGTTGAACCATGGACATCAGTTCCGCCGATTGAACTTCCACGTTAATAGTGCTAACGGCATCACTGCCCGTTAAATATTGCTGAGCCGTGGATAAAGGCACGTAAATCAGATCATCGGAACTGCCAAAGCCGCTGCCGCCCTTGGCTACGGTCACCCCAATAACGGTAAACTCAATTTTATCAATCCGCACTTTTTGACCAACGGCGGCGGGCAGTTCCGGAAACAGGGTCGTTTTTGTTTCCGGTCCTAAAATGGCTACTTTGGAACGGCTTTTGACCTGCTGACTGCTTATAAAAGAACCCTCCGTCAAAGCCAGGCTTTGCACCGCCTGATACTCCGGTCCTACGCCATAAATGCTGGTATTGGTATTATTGCCTTTGACCGTTACCTGTTTTCGGGTGGAAACGTCTGGGGCGACGTTTTTAATATTCGGCACGGCGCCGGCGATAGCCTCGGCATCGGCTAAAACCAATGTGGAAGCCGAACCGAAACCGCTCCTGACCTGCGTGCCCACGGCCCGTTGCGCCCCGGGCATGACCATCAATAAATTGGAGCCCAAGGCCTGAAAATTGCTTTCAATATCTTGTTGCGCGCCCCGGCCGACGGAAATCATGCCGATAACCGAGCCGATGCCGATAACAATGCCTAAAATGGTCAGGCTGGAGCGGACTTTATTGGCGGTTAACGAGGCAACTGTTTCCTTAAGCAAATCAGTGAACAACATAATTTATACAATTCGTCTGTTAAAATTTTTCTCGTCGGAAATTATCTGGCCGTCCTGGATTTTAATAATTCTATCGGCGTGTTCCGCCACGTAACGTTCGTGAGTGATTAAAACAATAGTATGACCCTGCCGACGGTTAAGCCGCTGAAAGGTGTTTAAAACAATTTCGCCAGTTTGAGAATCTAAATTGCCGGTCGGCTCGTCCGCCAAAATAAGATCGGGAGAATTAACCAAAGCCCGGGCAATAGCCACCCGTTGCATTTGACCGCCGGAAAGCTGGTTGGAAAGGTGCTGCCAGCGGTCTGCCGACAGACCGGCCGCCGTTAAGGCCGCCTGAGCTTTAAGTTGGCGTTCCGCTTTGGGTACCAGCGGATTATAAATCAAAGGTAGCATGACGTTCCTTAACACAGAAGTGCGGGATAATAAATTAAAGGACTGAAAAACAAAACCGATTTTTTGCGATCTGATTTCGGCCAGCTGATTATCGGATAGCTTAAACATATCCTGGCCGTTAAATTCGTACTGGCCCTCGGTCGGCCGGTCCAAGGCGCCCAAAATATGCATCAGGGTTGATTTACCCGAACCGGAAGGCCCCATAATGGCCACAAATTCGCCGCGGCCGAGGCTAAACGAAACATCCTTTAAAACTTTAAGGTCTGCTTCGCCGGTTTTGTAAATTTTTATCAAATGCCGACAAGTGATCATTTGGGTATCATGCGAATCATGGTACGCATTTCGTTATTTTGATTGTTGCCGCCGCCGAATGAAGTCTGGATGCTGGCGGTGGCAGCGCTGTGGCCGTTAATTGTCTGGGTGACGATCTCGTCGCCCACATTCAGGCCGGAGACTATTTCCGTAGATAAATCGCCGGCCAAACCGATTTCCACCGGCTGGGGCTGAAGCAACCCGTCTGTCATAACTTCCACGTAATAAATATCCCCCTGGCTCTTAAGAGCGGAGTTAGGCACAATGATAATGTCCTGCTTAAAATCGGTGATGATATTGGCCGATAAGCTCATGCCCGGCTTAATCCGTTCATCCTGGGCGTCAAAGGCCACGGTGACGTCGTAGCCGACTACCCCGGAAGAGACCTCGCCCAAAGTATCAATATCAGCCACCTCGCCGCTCAGGCTAAAATCTTCCACGGCATCAAAAGTTAAAGTCACTTTTTGGCCTAAGGCCACCTGAGCGATATCCACTTCATTTAAAGAAATTACGGCCAGCTGTTTGGTGGTGATCAGGGAGGCCAAAACCGTGCCAGTAGAAACCTGATCACCCAGATGAACGTCGGTTTCGGCTACCACGCCGTCAAAAGGCGCGCGGACATAATAATCAGCTAAATTTTCCTTGGCGTCGGCTAGGGCGTTTTCTTTCTGCTTGAAAAAAATTCTTTGTGATTCAATGTCCAGTTCGTCTTCACCGGCTAAAAGCTGGTTGTGAGAAACATTTTTTTCCTCAATCTCCCTGTCCGCGTCAATAATGGACTGCTTATATGCGCTGATGGCATTGACCATGTTCAGCAGGCTGGAAACCTGACCGTTGGCCAACGAGGTGTTGGCGGCCAAAGTTGATTGATACTCCAAAACCTGGCTATAAACCCTTTTATTTCTTTGGGAGCGATAGTCAACCCAATAATCCAGCATATTGGTCATCTTTTTAATGGAATCGGTAATTAATTTGGCAGTAGCCAGAGATTCATCCAATAAAATACCGATGGTTTCTTTGTCGGAGGATCGGCTTGACCGGCTATAATGATCAAGGTTGAGATCATAAGCGCGGCGGGCGTCCTGGTAAGCGCTTTCGGCGTTGTCAAGATAACTCTGCATGGCTTCCTGCTCGTTATAATCAGCATAAGCGATGGCATTCAACAAAGCCGATTTATTGTTTGTAAGTGCCAAGCCGGTTTCGCCGTCGGCAATTTCATAACTGTATAGGGTGCCATCCAAATCGCTCATAATGTCGGGAAAATCCAAAAAGGCGTCGGTAATGGCGTTATAACTGTCTTCAAAAGACTCGGCCAAATCGCTGACCGCCTGTTCTTTGGTCTCCTCGGCCTTGGCTAAAGCATGTTCTGACTGCAAAAGCTCAAGCTCATTGGCCGGTTTTAACAATTTTTCCAAAGACAGCCTGGCGCTGGCCAAATTAGCCTCGGCGTCCCTGACGCTTTTTAAAACCTCACTAGCATCAAGCTGAACCAATAAAGTCGCGGTTTTAACTGCCTGCCCCTTGGTCATGCCCAAATAAACAATGTCTCCCGAAGTTCTGGGCGACAGGTCTATCTGCTGGGAAACAGTCACTTGGCCACTGCCGGAAACGACCGCGGAAAGAGTGCCTGAGGCTACGGTCTGCGTCATATAACTTATTTCGTCCTGTACGGGCTTAAAATTCCGGTAAGCCCAGATCGCTCCAATGGCGATGACAACCAGAATAAAAATGGCTGATTTTTTATGGCCCGTGATCAATGCTTTGACTTTAGCAATCATAAGATTAAAAATTAATATAAAGATTTAAACGGCCGCACCTTAATAACTTTATCGCCCAAAAACATCGGCGGCCGCAGGCGCGCCGGCAAAATCTGCCTGGCTTCAAAATCAAACTCATCCACTTGACGACCTAACATTTTAATCATGTTATGCAGGCGTAAATCAGGCATGGTCCTAAAATCCTCCGGCCTGAACTGAACGTGCCACTGCTGTTGGCCGGCATCCAAAAGCCTAAATTCATCCGACGATTCCACTTTAATAATCACGCCCGCCAGAAAGCCTTTTTCCGGCGACAGCCAGATTCTGGCGCGCGGACCCAGCAAAAAACGGTACAGGTGCGAACGGTAAATTAAAGCCTCGTCAATCACCTGACCAAAACCCAAACTGTAAAAAATACCGCCCAAAAAAATGCTGGCGATAACGCTGATGACGGTCAGCTTAAAAACGCTTAAACGATAGCCTTTTTTGGTATGCTGAAAATAGTAATAAGCCACACCCATAAACAATGCCAAACAGATAAACCAAAAATAGGGTAAAGTGACCAAAATAAACCCGAGCAGGCTGTCATTAATATCCCGATAAATATCCCAGTCGTTATTCAGCATCATATGAATAATGACCGCGGCGGCAAACGCGCCCACCAGCAAAGCGAAAATGCCGGCCGTCCAGACCGCGTAATCTTTAAGCAAAAACTGCCAGCGGGGCCTTGGCTTAATGGCTTGAACTTTAATGGTTTGAATGACGTCCTGGCCTAAATTTTTTTCCATCATATTTTAAAATATTATTTTACAAAAATTGGACATGAATATCTTTGTGCCGCTCAAACTCCGCTCTGAATTTATCCTTGGCTTTATTAAGCAAAGTGCCCACCGTGCCCATCGGTTTTTTTAAAATATCGGAAATTTCCCGGTAATTCTTATCTTCAAAGTATTTTAAAACAATGACCTCTCGATATTTCTCATCCAGCCGGTTCAAAACTTTATAAATATCCGCCCGTAAGAGTGCAAGCTCAACATCCGCCTCAAGATTCAAAGAGGAAATCAGGCTGTCTATCAGCTGGCTGTTTTCACCCAAAGCCAAGCCGACAGGCCGAGCCTTAAGCCGGCGGTAATGGCTGATGACCTGATTATGCGTAATGCGATAAATCCAGGATGAAAATTTAAGATCCGGATCAAAATCGTTGAGTTTCAAGTAAACCTTGATAAAAACTTCCTGTAGCACATCCTCGGCGTCTTCGGCCGAGACGCCGGAAATCCGCCTAATATACCGCAAAAGCTTAGTTTCGTAACGCTGGACTATAAATAAAAAATTGTCCTGATTTTGTAAGGACAGACGGACAAGCTCGGCATCGCTTTTGCCTAAGACATCATTTGGTCTGCTCATAGGCTTATAATGTATATACGCCCTTGAAACAATTATTATTTTAAGTTTTTAATTCAAAACATTGGACAGCCGGCTGAAATCATAAGGCATAAATCCGGCGCCACCTGAAATATACCTAGCTTTAATATTTTAGTAAATCCAGTCGCCAGCCTAATTAAAGTGGTTAGTGGTTAATTTTAAAAACGTGAATAGCGAAATTAGTTTTTCCTCAAGAAATAGCCATAATCTGGTAGCCTAAGAGGATTCTAACATAGTGAAGCAGATAACCGGCGACTGATCTTGGGAATGAGCTGACCAGGTTAAGATGTTCTTTTAAGTAATCAAAGACAGATTCAATCTTAGGTCTGGTTCTAAGTAAGGCATATTGCCAATCAGTGATTAATTTTTTGTTCTGTTTAAAGTGAGGCTGTGAAACAACTAAAGTGCCATAGGTCAAAGATATGCTTTCTCATTACACTGGCTCACGTAGCCTCCGTCGTCAACCGCTACATTGGCATACTGATTAAGAATTTTAGGCATCTGCTGGGAGTCAGCATAGCTGGCCGGAGTTAAAGCTAAACCGCAAAGCTGTCTGTCTAAATTAATACTGGCGTGAAGTTTGAATCCATAATGCCAGCCTTGGTGATTTTTACCGAAATCAGCAACATTTAAAGCTGTTTTATGCGAATCAGCCCTGACTAATTTACACACTTGAAGCATTGTTGAATCCATTATTCTGACAGTGGAAGTTGACTGAAGTAAATCGTTTAAAACCTTACTCATTAAAGGTAAAATTCTGTGGCAATGTTTAACGAAATTTTCATAGCAAGGCAGATGAGGAAATTCACTTTGATACTCTAAATTAATCCAGTAATAAATATCCTTTAAATTTCTTTGTTTAACCGTTAAAATATTCCAAATCAAGATGGTTATTAATTCACTATTAGCTAAACAGCTTAATCTGCCGGTTTTAGCCAGACTAGGCTTAGGCAGGGCATCATCTACCCAAACATACAAATTTATGATATGTTTTTTATTAAGAACAAGCATTTTGGTTTTGGTTAAGGCTATTAAGACACCTTAATTATATCAAAAAGCTTGTTTTTATTAGAGAAAGTTAATTTCGCTATTCACGTTCTATATTATTGACAAATATTATAAAAGGTGCTATAATTATACATTAATCTTAAATATAAAACTATGAATTACAATAAAGTTAGCCAATTTTTTTCTAAAATCAAAAACGATCGGGCTGGTTTTAGTCTGACTGAATTAATGGTCACAATGGGCATTATCGGCTCAATCGCCACTGTTTCTACGGCGCAAATGGACGATCATTTGCCGGCCGCGAGAGACGCCCAAAGAAAGGCCAATATCCACCAGGTGCAAACTGCTTTAAACTTATATTATGACGATCATTTGACTTATCCGGTGACTGACGATTTTGAGCCGACTGCCATGGGCTGGCAGATGATTACGACAATCTTGGAAAATGAAAACAAGATGTATATGCCTGAAGTGCCGGAAGATCCATTAAACACGGACCAATACGTCTTTACCTACTGGAGCGATGGCCAGACCTTTAAAATCAACTATGAAACCGAAGACCCGGCTGACCCATCGCCCCTGACCGCCTGGGGCGCGTAATCTCAATCGTCATTAAAAACGTCCACGGTTAACCCGCGGACGTTTTGTTTTAAGGAAAAATGATTAACCTGCTCTCCATAAAGCCGGCGCCTGTGCTAGAGGATATTAAACCATCTAGACAAGAAGCCGAATAAAAAGCTGGCAGGGCATCTTTGGCGCCATGTTACAGTTTAAATTCACGCCCCTGGCCTTAACCTTTTGCACACCCGGCTGGTTACAGGCTTGCGCATTCTTATTTTGGCTGGCCTTGGGCATATGCTGATGGATGGCTGATTGATAAAACTAAATCAAAAAATCCCCGTTGGCGTCGGCCGGGGATTTTTGCGTGTGGCTTTTTATGGGATGCTATTATAGCTTGATTGATGAAGGTTTGGCTAAAAAAATTCGGCCATTCTTTATTGTTACGCCGCCTTTAGCCGGATCATCTTTAAAATCAAAGTGGCCGCTGTCCAACTCCACATAATCCAAATCCAGAGCTAAAGCCAGGGCAACGCTGGTGGTAATGGAAATATTGGATTTGTTAATACAACCCATCATAATAATTTTTCTAAAACGTTTAGCCTGCTGGGCTACCAACCCTTGAACACCCGCCGGATCTTTTGATAATGATATTTCAATGAGGAAAGCGGCTGATCAAAAAAATCAAAGCTTAACTTATGAAGTTTATATATTAACCTCAAAATCCATCATAATTATTTTGGTAAATTTTTAGCGAATGATTTTAACTCTTCATTAAAAATTTTAAAAAGCCGGGCCTGGTATGGTAAAGGTAAATTATAGTTTTCATGAATTTTTGAAAAATATCTTTTATACCAAGGCCAGGGTTTAAGCACGGGCAATTTATTTTTTTTGAATAACTCATGATAAATCGAGGGCACCTGACGTTTATAAGCCGCATAAAAAGCAAAATCCAGTTCAATTACGGAACCGCTTTTAACGTCACTGCCAAAATAATGATTAAACATACCTTTCTTTAAAAGCAAATCCTTCTTAAAACCGAGATTAAAAGGATTCAGGCCACAGGCTCTGGCAAACAAAAACATTCTGGCGCATTTATAACAATTGTGGCACCACTGCGAACCTTTTAAAAGAGGCTTTTCGGCGCTGCAAGAAAATTGCATCTGGCCCAGCTTGGGATAACGGTGATGCAGAATGTAAAAAATATTTACTTCTTCCAACGGCTGCAGGCTGCTTTTGACCTGAGCCTGGCCGTTGGTAAACAATCTGGCCATATTATCCTGCAACGCCATGACTGCCGCAGTCTGGTCGGCGGACAAAAACGCCTTAAAACCCTCAATAAATTCAAACTCATTATTGGCAAATTCACTGCCAAAAAAGATGTAACCGGCGCGGTGAGCCAAAACAAAAGGCAGGGCCAGCAGGGTTAAAATAGAAGTTTGCGAACCCCAGCCCAGTTCGGTTGATGAATTTTTAAACCAGGCGCGGCCGTAGCGAAACAGTCCCGGCTCATGTTGCAAAAAATAAACCGGAACCTTAATCAACCGGCTCAGACTGGCCAGTTGTCTTTTTTTATAAGATTCTTCGTAGGGCTGAACCGGCTCCTGGGAATAGAATAAAACCGGCCGCAAGCCGATTTCCAAAGACAAGGCCAGCGTGGTTAAACTTTCCTTGCCAAAAGTAAACGGAATAACCACAGTTTTTGGATCAAACGAAAATGGCCGGCCGGTTTTTGCCTTTGGCCAGCGGCTGATTGATGAAGCAAAGGAAAATGTCAAATTATAAAACCGGCGCAGATAGCTTAAAGGCTTAACCTTGTCGGTCTTTTCGCAAATCAGCATGTCTAAAAGCTGATTTTTGTAAAATATCGGTTCAAAAAGAGGATAATTGGTAGAATAATCAACGCCTGATTTTTTTAACATCAGCGGTAAATAATGAGTTTCGGCGAAAGTCAGGTTATCTAAAAGAAACTTCTTAAGCCAAATAGGAGTCGATTGCCAGATTTTTTTAGGATAAACAATGGGAAACTTTCTTTGTTCCACTATAATATCCAAACCTTGCCTGGTTAAACAACCCCCAACTGATAAAGTCTGAGTGGTTTTTGTTTTCATAATGAAAAATTATATAAATTGTAATCGAAAGATTTTTTTTGATAGCGCTTAACGGCTAAAACGATAAGTTGTTCCAATAAGTCACCATAATCCTCGCCAACCAGCTTAGCCGCCGCCGGCAACATGGCCTTAGGACTTAAGGAGGGATTGGGATTCAATTCCAAAACGTAAGGATTGTTATTTTTATCTACCTTGATTTCCACCCGGCCGTAGTCATGACAATCCAAAATGCTGTAAGTGTCCAAAGCAATCTCGCTGATTAAGGAACTGAGCTTGACGTTGATGTTTTTGGCCGGCTCCTGCAGTTCAATATTATTTTTATAGATCGGATCGTTTAAAAACTTGGCTTCGAAAGGATAAATATGCCAGTAGCCTGCGGGCAACTTATCAAAAATTGAACGGGAAAGCGGCAAAACCCTGAGGTCCTTTTCTTCGCTGCCTAAAATAGCCACGTCATATTCGTCGCCTTCTATGTATTCTTCAATCAACGCCGGGCGCTTAAGCTCCACAATCACCTGTTTAAGCTGCCTTTTAAGTTCGGCCGGATTGGTCACCACCGAATCGTTGGAAATGCCGGTGGAGTTATCGGTGTTGGAGGGCTTAACAATCAGCGGATATTCCAGATCAGCCCTAATCTCTTCGTCTAAAGAATAAACGTAATCCCATTTAGGCGTAGGGATATTATGGTAAGTCAAAAGTTTCTTGACTTTGATTTTATCAATACAAATGCCAAGAGTCAGGGGATTGGAGCCGGTATAAGGTATTTGCAGAGTATCCAGCAAAGCGGCAACGTGCGGTTCCAGCAAACTGGAGCCGTTAATTCTTTCGCAGACGTTAAAGGCCAAATCAATATTGCTTTCCTTAAGTTCCTGATAGGCCTTGGCCACGTTATTAAAGTCAAAAAGGGTCACCTGATAACCGCGTTCGGCTAGCACTTCCATCATCTGGTTACCTACAGAAGCCGGCTCGTTCTGTACCGTGCCCTCAATCCCGGCAAAATTATTGCCGATAATGCCAATCCTAAAATCCCGTTTGTCCTTAAGAACCAAACGGCGGATATTTTCTATCTTAGCCGCGCCTTTAAGAATATTAGTATTAATGGCGGCCATGGAAAAACGGTTTTTACGCGACGTCTTGCCGATGGAAGAGGCCGGATCGTATTTGGCCACCTCAAATTTTATGTCTTTAAGCACTTCCTCCAAATTTTCTTCGGCGTCCAAATCGTTATAACCTTGGACTGTAACCCAGCCCATATATTCATAGCCTTCGGGCGGCACTAAAACTGAATCACCCACTTCTTTAAAGATAAATAAATCCACGATATTTTTATTAGTCTTTAGTTTTTCATCCAGATCCAGCTTAACCAATAACCCTGAATGGGGCGGGGTTAAAGTCTGGCTAATAAGATACTTATAAGGCTCTTCGGGCTTAATCACTTTATCCAGATAAATGCCGATGGCAATTTTTAAAGCCCCATCAATCAAATCAACATGCCAGGCCTCTTTGGAAAAAGCAAAAGCCTCGTCGCCGCCCAGGCGTAAATTCACTTCCAAGGGCATGGGGCCGGTTTTGGTGATTTTAGCTTCAAAATGAACACAACCGTTCTGTACGCCCAATTTTTCCAAGATCTTTTCCGCCATTTCCACTAATTTATCCTGATCTTTGTCGGGCAAACTGGAAGGCACCGCTTCCTGAGTTTCAATAAAAAACGGTTCTTCCGTCTTAAAATTATCAACGATGGAAAAAAACTTCAGCTTGCCATTCTGCAAAAGCATGTCAATATCCACTTCATTGCCGTCAATATATTCTTCCACCATGATATCCATACCGTCAGCCAAGGCTGATTCGCCGGTCGTGGAAATATTTTTCTTGACGTAATTATAAATCTCCTGCAATTCCTCAAAATTCTCGGCCTTAACCACGTAGGCGCTACTGGAGCCGTAAGTCGGCTTAATCACCAAAGGAAAAACGAAATTATTCTGAACATACTCCATATCTTCAGGGGCTTTGACCAACTTATAACGCGGGGCCGGCAAACCATGGCTGACGCAAAACTCCCTGAATAAATGCTTATTTCTAGCCTTCTTCGCCACGTCAAAAGGAATTCCGATAAAATTAAAACGGTCACAAATTCTGGCAGTCAGCAGAACATCATCCTCCCAAAAAGTCATTACGCCGTCCACGTTAACCTTTTGCTTGTCCTGTAAAAAAACCTTGACCGCCTGCAAGGCTTCCTGATGATTACCGGTATCCGCCAAAATCCACTGGTCAACGTAAGGCTGGGCCCAGCTGACTATTTCCTTATTAAGCACAATAAGATGAAGGCCTAATTTTTTAATGCGCTGGACAATAAATTTCTTTTTGATTGAGCCGGTATTGACCAACAGGATGGTTTTGCCTGAAAGTTCGCCGTTTTGTCCGACGATTTTGCCGTTTTTCATAAATCAAAAAAGCTAAAGACTAGCTTTTGAATTAAGTTATTAAATTTTTTAATTAAAGTTAATTGGTTTTGGAAAGCCCCGGGGGGCTGGTCGTCACTATCCATAATGTTATAGCAATATTATAAATCTTCTAAAACGGTTGTCAAGAACAGATAATGGCTGGCTATATTTTACGACGCCGTGATATAATAGAAAGTGAAACTAGGAAACATATCCGTCCGACTCGTTGTCGTGGCAAGCGGGCATGTTACGTATTGCATCCTACATTCTTTATGCAAAAATACTTTAATTACCTCAAGAGCCGGGGCTTAAGCCAGCGAACCGTCCGCAACTACCGTTTTTATTTAGCAAGGTTTTTTAACTTTGCCAAAATCGCCAATGGTTCGGACATTACGGTCGCAAAAATCACCGCTTTTACCCGTTATTTAAGCCAAATACAAATCAATCATCGGCCTTTAAGCCAGTTGACCAGAAATTACCATCTGATCGCCTTAAGGTCATTGTTAAAATACCTGGAGCAGCAAAAACTTCCCAAACTGCCGGCGGCCAAAACCGTGGTCTTGGCCAAAACCGAGCGCCGTCCGCAGACCTTGATTAACGCTGACCTCAACAAACTCCTGGCCGCTCCCCTAAAATTCAATAACCCCAAAATCGTCAAAAGCCGCGACAAGGCGATTCTGGAACTGCTTTTTGCCACCGGCTTAAAAGTCAGTCGCCTGAGCGGGCTGACAAGGTCATGCCTTAACCGAGTTACGGGACACCTTAAAGCCAGTTCAAAAAAATGCCAGCTGTCGCATCAGGCGCTTTACTGGCTCAAGGAATATCTTAATTTACGCACAGACAACCATCCGGCTTTATTCTTAAGCCACGACCGGGCCGCCCGGAGACGGAGCAAAATCAGCAACCTCAGCCCCCGCTCGGTCCAAAGGCTGGTGGAAAAGTACGCCAAATCCGCCGGGCTTAATAAAAAAATCACCCCCGAGACCTTAAGACGCGCCTATGCCAACCGGCTGCTCGGCCTAGGGCTGAACGTTCAAGAACTGCAAAAAAAGCTGGGACACCGTTCAATCAACGCCACCAATCTGATGTATAAGAAAAAATAATCTTTTAAACGTTGACTTTGACGACGATTAATGTTATTTTGTGCGAGTTAACCACGCCCGCTTGTCTGGCAGTTTCAGCCATAGGCTGACCCCACACACACCAGCCGTCGGGCATGACCCCTGTGGCGGGCAACGGATGCTGAGAGTAAAAAGAAATAACAATTAAACCACATGCCCTGGTAGTTCAACGGATAGAATAGGAGCCTTCTAAGCTCTAGATCAAGGTTCGATTCCTTGCCAGGGCACCAATCTGACTTTTAAATTAATTTGTCCCCGTAGCTTAACTGGATAAAGCGCAGGGTTCCGGTCCCTGAAACTGTAGGTTCAAGTCCTGCCGGGGACACCATATAACCGAGCCGAGCTCGGCAACAAGAAGCAAAATCCAATTGCCAAATAAATTTGAATGCTCATATTGTTTGTAACTTGTATCTTGTAACTGGTGTCTTGGGAATTTATCACTTATCAATCGCGGTGGCTATGGTGTAACGGTTAACACAGCGGGTTGTGGTCCCGCTAATCTGGGTTCAATTCCCAGTAGCCACCCCAAGTTATAAGAAGGGGCTTATTGTGTGTAAGAAAAAGCGTAATTCTAACTCTGGTTATACTATGGTGCGTGGGCAATCCAGCACAGGTTTTTATTGCCTATTTTTGTGCTGTTGATTTTTTATATTTACAACTTTATAAAGTTACGCCATTTTGCATAACTTTATAAAGTTTGGTAATATAGTAAATATACATTACAAAAAAATAAACTTCCCCGAGCTTACGCTCGGGGTATTAGCCGAACGCAAGCTTCGCTTGTCCAGAGTCCTCTTGCCCCTGCTGCTCAATATATCGCCTAATAACCTTCAGACCAGACGCTGTCGGTGCCCCAATAGGCCTCTTTGACGAACGGGAATTTTTGCTTCAATGATTTGGCGGTATTGCTCTTTATTATCCTGACCGCATTACCCACTGACATCGTGGGAGGAATGGAGACCAAAAGGTGAATATGGTCAAAATCGTGATTAACCGTCTTACAGCTAATTAGTGGGTAATGCTTGTGAATTTCATCAAGCTTGGTCTCCAAATAGGCAAAAATTCCCTCGTTAAATATCCTCTTTCGATATTTAGTCACTAAAACAAGGTGGTAATCGCAATAGTAGACACAATGGCTAAGTCTTGTCACTTCCATACCTTACAGTATGAGGCAAGAGGACTCTGGAATCAACTCCATCCCACGGCCTTACGGCCGGGGAATTAAGTTGTGACTATTAAAAACTTTCGGCTCGAACTTTATTCTAAAAGGCAGAAAATTCAGATTTTTAGCCGATTTTGGCTGGGAAATTTTGGCGCAAAGCGCCTCATTTGCGTGCTGGCAGGGGTGGTAGGAATCGAACCCACGTTACCGGTTTTGGAGACCGGAGTCCTACCACTGAACGACACCCCCACAATTTTAGGTTAAACTATTAGCAATACGTTTCTTTAAATAAACATAACACATAATCGCTTTTCATAAATTTTTTAAAAACGCAAAAATTACAAACATCAAAAACAAACCACCCCATCACCTAATCGCAAACCTAATTCCCTAAATATTGGCTAAGGTTGAGCTGGCTGACTAAATCCGGAAACTTGTCCAAAAGATAAGCGTAGCGGTCGGTGGCCTGGCCGGTGGACTCGTCAAATAACGGCGTGCCGCCGGTATAAAGGGTGCCGCGGCTGTCACCGTACTGGTTAAGATCGCGTTCGGCCAGCCAGTCGTCAATTTTAGCTTTACCCTGCACGGTTAAATCAGCAACCAGCTGATCAGCCCAATCCTGCCCGTAAGTCTCCCACCAATCCTTAGACTCGGTTAAACCGGCATTGATCAGGCCGGGGACCTTTTCCTCGGCTTGCTTTTGACCTTCTTTAACCCAGCCCCCGATTTCATCATGCCAAAAAAACATCACTACCGCGCCCATAATGATAATAAAAATCAAGGCTCTAATCATAAAATTATGATTATTTTATTTAGTCTCTTTATGAATTGTATGTGTTTTGCAGAAAGGGCAATGCTTTTTAAGTTCCAACCGCTCTTTATTGGTTTTTTTGTTCTTGTGTGAATATTGCGTTACTCTTTTGCATTCAGTACATTCCAATTTGATCAAGTTATCCTGTGACATGGTTTTAATAGGTTAATAAATTAATTGGGTCATAGATTGAGGAAAATCTGGGAAAGGAATCAAGCCCCCAAAATCCAATACAAATTAGTCGCCGAGTCCGCCGAAAAGGCGGATATACTCCGCGAGGTGAACTAAAACTCTTTAACTTTTCATTCTGGAGCCGACGGTCGGATTCGAACCGACGACCTACAGTTTATGCCGCCCTTGGCGGCACCCCGCCGAAGGCGGTGGCAAAACTGTTGCTCTACCTGCCGAACGACTGGAGCCGACGGTCGGATTCGAACCGACGACCTACAGTTTATGCCGCCCTTGGCGGCCCGAACGACTGGAGCCGACGGTCGGATTCGAACCGACGACCTACAGTTTACAAAACTGTTGCTCTACCAACTGAGCTACGTCGGCGACTGGCGACTGGCGGGCAGGCAAAACTGTTGCTCGGCAAATCAGCTTAACATATCGCTGATGGCTCGCCATAAAATTTTTGCGGACATCAACAACTTGTTAACCGCTACCCTAAAGCAAAAACTTTATTCGCTTCGGGGTATAAAATATTTGCTCAGCCTAGTTCGCAAATACTTTTTGGT
The DNA here is from genome assembly GCA_001001205.1 of Parcubacteria group bacterium GW2011_GWF2_45_11. GTDB lineage: Bacteria > Patescibacteriota > Patescibacteriia > UBA1558 > UBA10009 > UBA10009. Next base: position 29,984 of record LCKE01000015.1, read on the forward strand.
GGGCCGGGTAGGATTCGAACCTACGAAGGCGAAAGCCAACAGATTTACAGTCTGTCCCGTTTGACCGCTTCGGTACCGACCCATATAGACTTTTAATTTTCAATTAGCTTTTTAAATGCTTCACCGCCTTTATATGATTTTATTCGCAACTCTCTTTTATATGCTTCTTGTTTTGTTAAATACTTTTCCTGATATATAAATTTCCAAGGTACGCCTGGTTTTGTTGATCTGACTAAACCAGCATTGTGTCTTTTCAATCTTTGCTCCAAATTACCTGTGTGACCAATATAATACTTCTTAATTGAAACACTATATAAAATGTAAACAATATACTTCATTATCCCTTTTCTTAAGCTTTAGATTTATGCCGCCTGTGGCGGCACCCCGCCAAAGGCGGTGGCAGTCTGTCCCGTTTGACCGCTTCGGTACCGACCCTCGTTGTAATCGCGCTCCAGCCTCCGTTGCCGAATGAAATTCGGGTACTCCGGCTTACGCGCGCGCTTGCAATCTTAAGTTTGCTCAATCTAATAAATATTTTTTAAAATAACTATGCCATAATATAATATAAATCGGCTAAAAAATCAAGAGGATTAAATATAAAACCCAGATTTACTGGGCGTTATGGCAATACCTGCTAATTAACTGGAGCCGATGTGCGGACTTGAACCGCGGACCTACTCCTTACTCCGCCTACACCCCTTGTTTTGCTTGGGGTTTCGGCGGACAGGCATGGAGTTGCTCCCCGCCTGCCGATCGCCTGGAGCCGATGTGCGGACTTGAACCGCAGACCTACTCCTTACCATGGAGTTGCTCTACCAACTGAGCTACATCGGCGCCCGGAGACTGGCGGGCAGGTACTAACTGAGCTACAACGGCGGATTTTGTAAAATTAGCTATCAGCTTTCTAAAATCAAAGAACCAACTATAACACAACGTATTGGAAGCTACTAGTTTAAAACTGCTTCGTTAAAAGCGTACGAAACAACAATTATAATTCTTCTATCCTTTTCTTAAAATCATCCAGCTTTTGATTTTCCGGATTAGCCTCGGCTAATTGCCTCAAAGCCTTGCGTGCGGCAACTTTATCTTGAAGTATTATACTGATCTCTATCAAAAAGTCAAGAATCTTGGGATTTTTCGGCTCTTGCGTCACCGCCTGGGTAATAACTTCAAACGCCTTATTCGGCTCATCCAGGTTTAAATAAACCTGAGCCAGGTTTAAATAAACCGAAATGTCCTTGCTGTTTAACTGTAATGACTTTAAATACTTATCCTCGGCCGTTTTTAAATCGCCGCGATCAACGGAAATTTCGCCTAAACTTTGGTAAACAAAAGGATCGGCGTCGTCTAAAATCATTAAAAATTCAAAAGTCTCTTTGGCGTGTTCATAATCTTTCTGCAACAAATAAAGCCGGCCTAAACCTTTATAAGCCTCAACGTTCTTTTCGTCTAAAGTTAAAGCTTCTATATATTTCTTTTCCGCCTCCTGGTACTTTTCCTCGTCAGTCAGCTGTTCCGCCTCTTTGATAATTTCATCATTTTTTTGCTCCTGCATCACCTTATCCTTAAAACTTGACTGCAAAACTTTATGACGGTAATCTTCCTCCAAATCCACCAACTTCTGATATCCCTGCCTCAGCTTTAAGCCTAAGTGATTAAAGGCCGGTTTTAAAAAAACCCACAGCTTGGCGCCGCCGTCCCTCAGCCGGCGCTCCAGCCTTTGCCTGATCAGCTGCTGTTTGATGGTCATTTGCTGAATCACAGGCGAGGCTTTAGGATTAACGGATTTAACCGCCGGCAACTTACGCGCCGCGATGTAGATAATCACGCCCAAACACAAGACGATTATTAAAATGATAAAAGGGGTAAACATATAATTATTCAAGGGCTTTGATTAACTGCCAGAATATTTTGGCCTCCAGGCTGGCGCCGCCCACCAGAGCGCCAACGATGGTCGGCTGCGACAAAAATTCCCTGATGTTCAAGGGATTAACGCTACCACCGTACAATAAATGAATTCTTTTGTTAATAACTTCCAGGGGAAAATAATCCAATAAAACCTGACGAATGACCTGAGTGGTATGCTCGGCCTCGCTCGGTTCAACCGCCTGTCCGGAACCAATAACCCAAACCGGTTCGTAAGCGATAATCAGCTGATTTTGTGCCGTCAGCTCAATCCCCGCCAAAGCTTTGTTAACCTGCTGCATGATGATAAAATCCTTGCTACTTGATTGCCTTTGCTCCAAAGTCTCGCCGACGCAGATAATCGGTACTAAATTATTCTCCAAAGCCGCTTTGACCTTTTGCCTGACCATGGCATCGGTTTCGTTCAAATAACCGCGCCGCTCCGAATGGCCGACGATAACGTAATCACAGCCTATCTCCTTTAAATTTAAAGGCGAGACCTCGCCGGTAAACGCCCCTTCGTCATGCCAAAAACAGTCCTGGGCGCCCAGCTTAATTCCGGAATTGGCGATTTTTGGGGCCACGGCCACCAGGGAGATAAACGACGGGCAGACGACTATCTCCGTCTTGTCGCTCGGCTGAATTTGTTGGACTATTTGATCAACTAAATCCAAAGTCTGTTCATGCCCCAGACTCATTTTCCAGTTGGCGATAATAAAATTTTTAGCCATATGTTTTAAAATTAAAAAATATTAACGGAAGTGATAACGCCTAAGGTGGCCAGAGCGACCAAGACGCCGGCGATCATGATGCCTGCGCTAATCAGCCAAAAGGCCTGGGCTTTAGGAATGTCTAACAAATAAGCGATTAACGCGCCGGTCCAGGCGCCCGTGCCGGGCAAGGGAATGCCCACAAAAATCACCAAAGCCCATTTGCCGTATTTAAGATACTTTTTAACCGCCCGGTCGCGGGTGCGCTCAAAGATCCAGTGCATGGCCCTGGCAATAAATTTTTCTTTCCGGCTGAAAAAATCAGCTAAAGGCGGTAGCCAGCTCAACAAGAGATAAGTTATCAAAATATTGCCGAGCACCGACCAAAAAAAAGCTGAAGCCACGGATAAGCCGTAAACCGTCATGGCAATGGGAATGGAAGCGCGTATTTCCGTTACCGGTAAAATCGCCAGCAACATTGTCCAGATCTCTTGGCTAAAATCCATCTTTAAAATAGCTTAATTGATAAAAAAAGTAAACCAACGGCCCGGCAGTCATGCAGAGCGCTTCAACCGCTGATCCGCTTAAATTAGGGCCAATAATAATGGTCAAATGCCCACTGGGCCAGCGCTTTTAACTCCTGAAAACGCTCAAATTCGCCCAGACTGCCCAAAACCACCACGTATATTTCCTGACGATCAGGCCCTTTGACCAAACTGGTTAAACAATAGCCGGCTTCGTCCAAATAGCCGGTCTTGCCCGCCTCAATCTTTAAATAACTGCCGACCAGCTGGTTGGTGTTAGTTAAAGTGTAATGTCTCGGCGCGTTCAGGACATTAAAAGAAAACTCCGGCCTGGAAGTGGCGCTGGCGATCTCCGCCTGGGCAAAGGCCACTTTAATCAATTTAACCAGATCATTGGCGGTGGTGACATTGCCTGGATCCAGACCGGTCGGTTCAACAAAATGGCTTTGAGCCATACCCAAGCTTTGAGCCTTAAGGTTCATTTCGTTAACAAATTCTTCCGCGCTTAAGCCCGTGGATCGGGCCAAAGCCGCCGTGGCGTTGTTGGAAGATGCCAGCAGACTGGCCTGGAATAAATCGCTGACAAAGATCTGCTCGCCCGCATATACATAAATCCTGCCGCCTTCCCGATAATCCCCGGGCTGGATGGTGACAACACTTTGCCAGCCCGGATTGTGATCCAAAAAGACCAAAGCGGACATCAGCTTGGTCAGGCTGGCCAGCGATCTGAGTTCCGCGGGATTCTTTTGCCAAAGGACAAAATCCGTCCGCTTGTCCACAATAATGGCGGACTGGGCTGTCACATCCACGCCCAATGAAATGTTGTTCTTTTTATAAGGCGCGCCGGCTCGGTAAGCTCGTTCCAAAAAAACGATCTGCCCGTTTTCAGAAAAAGCGCTGACATCAATCGTCTGAGCGGTCATAAGCGGCCAAACCACCAGCCCAAATAAGCCTGCCAAATTAGCTAAAATCGATAGTAACATACATCGGACCTTTTAATAACTGCCAAATGTCTGCCCAGTGGATAAAAAAAGAAGCGATCAAGGAAGCGATAATAAACAAAAAGGCAAACTGAAAAGCCAGGACCAAAACAGCGAACAGCATAGCCCCGCCGCCCAGTTTAAGCGAAACTTTAACCAGAATCAGGACGATTAAAAAAGGCAGTAATAAATAAATAACCAAATAATACAAAAAGGCCAGCAAAGGAATCAAATACTCCAGGCCGTTAGCCCTAAACGCCCAGGCTAAGCCGTTGCAAAAAAAGAAATTAAACGCCGCCACTAAAAAACAGCCTAAACTTCCCGAAAAAGTCATGCCGTAAACCCTGCTTAAATCTTGACGGTAAGCTGGCATTAAATTATGTCTGTTTTATTAATAAATTTATACCGGCCTAAAGGCAGGTCGCCTAATTTTAGTTTATTGACCCTGATTCTGATCAAGGCGACGGCTTTATAGCCTAAAGCTTCGCACATTCTCCTTACTTGGCGCTTCCAGCCCTGGTGCAAAACAATTCTGAACTGGTCAGGCGCCACCCTGACCAAACGATCAGCCGACGCCAGCCCCTCTCCCAGTTTAACGCCGCGCCTCAAACTGTGAATTGCTCCGCTGTCCAAAGGCCGGTCAACGGTTACCAGGTATTCCTTTTCGTGCTTATATTTAGGATGAGTCAGCTCCTGGATTAACCGGCCGTCATTGGTAAAAATCAACAACCCTTGAGAATTTTTATCCAAACGGCCAACGGGCTTGATTTTTAAATCGGACGGCAATAACTCCATCACCGTGCGGACCTTAGGCCTGTCCTTAACAGCAGTCACATAGCCCTTGGGCTTATTCAGCATCACGTAAACCAAAGCCGCGGCCGGCTTAACCAGCTGATGGCCGCAAACAACCACGTCTTTGAGGGGGTCCACTTTAACCCCAGGCTCGGTCACAATCTGATTATTGACTTTAATCTTGCCCTGAGCGATCAGTTTTTCGGCCGCCCGACGGGAGGCGATGCCGGCATCAGCTAAGTATTTCTGCAAACGGATTAACATAATTCGCGTGAACGGCGCCGAAAAACCTCAAGCATCTGGTTATCGCTTTTACTACGCAAAGCCTGGCGCCCGTAATTTATGACCTGGCTTAAATGCCCATGACCTGATTGTAAAACACTCAACTTTATGCCGGGCAAAGGGTCAACCACTAAAACTTGATGGTTCTGGCAAAACTCCGTAAAGTCTTGCTGGTTGGCGCGGATAATTTTCAAATGGTTTTTTAGTAACCCCTTAATCTCGGCCGGAAAATGCCGGGTCTGAAAAATCCTGAACAGCCAAAAGCCCAGCCGCTGCTGAACCGACCAATCCTGTTTTTTATCGGCGTTAATGATTAAAAAATGAGTCACGCCCAGATCAATGGCTTTTTGGTAAACGAACGGACTGACCAATTCCGGATCAACGTAATGGGACATGGGCGATACCCGCTCCGGCAAATGATGATGATTAATGGTCATGGTCGCTTTCATAGACTCCCAGATGTCAAAACCGTTCTTCTCATGGTTATGGTAATAAACGATTTTCTGATTCTGATAATCATAAAAAGGGATGAACAAATCGCCCGGCTGGTTTATAAGCTTGGCCAAATCCACGGGATACCGTCGCCGGAAAATTTCATCCACCAGGTAATCAAGGTTAAAAATCGGCCGACCGCTGAAAAGATTTAATTTGTTTAAAAAAAGCCGCGTATTCAATTCCTTGGTCCATATCTGGCTGATGGCGCCGTATTGCCCGGTATAAAAATAAGTCAGGGTCGGAGCGCTGGAGGAAGCGCCGATCAAAACGTCAAAATTTGTCACGCCAAAATTTTTGGCTAACTCAATCAAAGCGCCGGCCGTAAAAGCCACCTTCATTCCCCCGCCATAACAAATTAAGGCTGTTTTAACTTGTTCCATAAACTGCTTTAAACCGTCAATGATTAAACTTCAGCCGGAGCGTTAAATTTAAACGCCGCCTTGGCCTGCCTGAACAATCGCCAGAAGACTCCTATGACTGATTAACCGCCACCTTAATCACGCGGTCGTCATCAGCCTCCAGTTGCTGAGGCGCGGCGGCAAAAAGTTTCTCCAAATTTTCATCGCTGTTCAACTTGGCAAAATCCGGCAGCTCATTCACGGAATTTAAACCCAAAAATTTAACAAAATCAAGGGTGACGGCATACTCGGTGGCTGAGCGCTCCTTGTTATACTCGGCCTCAACTAAGCCACGAATCATCAGATTTCTTAAAATCAGGCTGCAGTTTACTCCCCTGATTTGCTCAATTTCCGCTTTGGTGATCGGCTGCCTGTAAGCGATAATGGTCAAAGTTTCCAAAGACGGCTTGGTCAGCTCGCCCGTCAGATCATTTTTTAAATATTCCTGGACTAAAGCGGCGTTGTCCGGAGCGGAAGCCAGCTGAACCTGGCCGTTATTTTGCAGCAGACGGATGCCACCGCCTTTATTGTTCAAATCGCGACTGATGAGTTCTATCCGCTCCTCCACTTCCTTGGGCTTCACGCTTAAAACTTCGGCTAATTTTTTGATGGAGACCGGCTTAGACGTGACGATCAGCAAACTCTCAATTTTTGATTTTAATTCATCAGACATAATTTTCATCAATAAGTTTTTGTATTAATGCCAACCAATCACCCTTCTTTATTCTTAATTCTTATTCCTGATCAATCCTCTTTATTTTAATCTCCGCGAACATGGCCGTCTGCTCCACCTCAATGGTCTGCTGTTTAACCAGTTCCAGCATGGCTAAAAAGGCCACCACCACTTCGGTTTTACCGCCCTGGTTCAATAATTTTTTAAAGCTGAAATTAACCTGGCTGATGATGTAATCCTTGATCTGCCTGATTTTCTCGCTGATGGAAATTGTCCGGCGGATCACCTCCTGGGGCAAATTAACCACCGGTTCAAGCTTTTTCAAAACCTCAAAAAAAAGCGCCGGCAAGTCCCGCAGGCTGAATTTTTCCGGCGGACTAAATCTGGGCGTAAACACTCTCAGCGGTTTTTCCCTGGCAAAAATAAAATGCTTCCGCTTAATCAGTTTATCCATCGCCTTGGCGGCCTCGTAATATTCTTTATAGATTTTTAACTGGCGTTCCAAATCCAAAGTTTCTTCATCGTCAATATCCAAAGTTGGTATTAAGACTTTTGACTTTATCAATAATAACTTGGAGGCGACCACTAAAAAATCCGCCACTTCTTCGGGATTCATGGCCGCGGCCTGATTGACGTAATCCAAAAACTGTTCGGTCACTTTGGCCAGCGAAACCCGGGTAATGTCCAGCTCTTCGTTTTCTATCAACTGCAACAAGAGGTCCAAAGGACCTTCAAAATGTTCAAGCTGAATTTTATATAAAGATTGGCTCACCTGACTTGTTTACTTTTTCTTTTTGCCTTAAGGCCGGCCGCCTGTTTAGGTTTTGACCTTAGGCTTTGTTTGCTGGACTGGCCGCCTGCTCGCTTAACCGGCCGGGCTAGCCTTTTTGGTTTATTAATCTTTCTCGCCACGGTAAAATTGCCCAAAACCGGATTTTCTACGGCCAAAAAATCCTTGACTTTAAGACGGAGGCTTTCCACAAAACTGCCGCTGGAAAATACCGCCGTTTTAACCTTGGTTAAACTCTGGTCAACGACCACGGGAATTTTATACAATGAGCCGAAAGCGCTGATCGCGCCCGGTTTAACCTTAAAAGCGGCGGTCATGACTTTTTCCTTGGGAATGGAAATCTTGCTGACCTGGACATTTAAAACTTTGGCTAATTTTTTAAAATCCAGATTCTTATCGGCCGGCAACAGGGCCAGATAAAAATCTTTGCCCACTTTGACCAGCAAAGACTTAACCACCTCGCCCAGCTTAACTTTAAGAGTAGCGGCGGCGTCAAAAGCCGTAAAGACCTGACGGTGTCCGACAATTTCAAACTGCGCCTTGGCCTGGCCTAACTTATCTAATAATTTTTGGGATATTGGCATGAATTATTGGGTTAAGGGTTAAGTGTCACCCGCCCGACTCACCGTCGTAACGGGCGGGCACGTTATGGGTTAAGTGATTGTTTAATTTTTTGCCGCGCCCCGCTCGCTCCGCTTGCGGCGTCGGGTCTGGGATTATTTGTTTTCTTGATTTTTTAATTTTTGATTATTGGCTTTCTGGCTTTCTTAAACGGCAACTGACGCTGTTCGCCCAGAATCTTTTTGGTCACCCGCCGGCCGAGCGGCGTTAAAGCCACCTCTTTAATGAACCATTTATCCTTGGTCCGTTGGCCAAAACCGACCATCAAGCCTTTATCAATCAACCGCTCCAGACTTTTGGTGATGACGTTAACCAAATCTTTTTTGCTGGGTGATTTTTTTTGCTTAGCATAAAATCCGGCAAAAATTCTGCGATCAGTCTTTTTCTGCCCGTAGGCCTCCAAGACAATAAATTTTTGCAGGACGGAAAGCTTCATACTTTCTATGATTTATCCGGCACCCCCTGAAGTATATTTATATAACTTAAGAGTGGTGCTCGGGGCGCTGGCTTTATTCATTACCGGGCTCTTTATACCCCATGTCCAACGGCTCGTCATGCCTAAGCAAATAATAGCTGTTGTCATTGTCATCGTGTTCTAATAAACTTTTCTTAACCAGGTAGTCAAAATCCGCTTGGTCAAATCTGACTATTTCAACATCGTCTTGCTTGGGTTTCCGGCGAGTTTGATCGTTATATTCTTCCTGAATCTCGGCCACGGTGAACCTGTCCCGGCCGGTCTCCTTTAATATCTCATAAAGTCTCCTAGCCTGATCAGCATCTTTTCCTTCTCTTTTTTCGGCTGACCAGCCAAAATGACGCTCAAAATTTGTCATAATAATAACGTTAATGATTATTTTTTGATCTTAAGGCCAAGCTCCGCCAATTGTTCCGGTTCCACGGCCGCGGGCGAATCCATTAACGGATCGCGGTTATCGGAAGTTTTAGGAAAAGCCATAACTTCTCTGATTGAAACTTCGCCGCAAAGAATGGCGACCAGGCGATCCAAGCCAAAAGCAATGCCGCCATGCGGGGGCACGCCGTATTTAAAGGCTTCCAAAAGATGCCCGAACTTCGCCTGAATCTCTTTGTCGCTATGCCCTAAAACTTCAAAAACTTTGTGCAAAATTTCGGGATTATGCGTTCTGATGGAACCGCCGGCCACTTCATTGCCGTTTAAAACCAGGTCGTATTGCAGCGCGCGGATACTTTCCAGCTCGCCTTTTTCCAACAGCGGCAAGTCTTCTGGATTAACTGACGTAAATGGATGATGGGTGGCGCCCCAGCGCCGGTCGCCTGCCTTATATTCAAACATCGGAAAATCAGTCACCCACAAAAAAGCGTATTCTTCGGGATTGTTTTTGTCTTGCCTAATGTCCGGCTTGTCGGAATTATATTTTTCCATCGCTACCTTATAAGTCATCCTCGGAAAAGTGATTTTAATCCCGGGTTTGATTTTGGCCAAGACAGCCATGATCATTTTTTCCATTAAAGACAAAACGTCCGCCTGTTCCACAAAACTCATTTCCACGTCCAGTTGGGTGAATTCCGCCTGCCGGTCGCCGCGCTGATCTTCGTCCCGGAAACAGCGGACTATTTGAAAATACTTTTCCAGGCCGGCCACCATTAGCATCTGCTTGTACTGCTGCGGCGACTGCGGTAGGGCGTAAAACTTGCCCGGATAATTTCTGGACGGCACCAAAAAATCACGGGCGCCTTCGGGGGTTGATTTGGACAAAAACGGCGTTTCAATTTCCAAAAAGTCATTCTGATAAAAAAACTCCCGCATCGCCCGGATGATCTGATGCCGGGTAACGATGTTTTTTTTCATCCGTTCGTGCCTTAAATCCAGATAGCGGTATTTAAGCCTCAGCTCTTCATTGGCCTGCCGGTCTTCGTTATCAATTTCAAACGGCGGCGTTGCGGCCTCCGCCAAAATAGTAACTGACGTGGCCAAAACCTCAACCGTGCCGGTCAATAAATCTTGATTAATCTGCTTCGCGCCCCTTGTCTGCACCCGGCCTTCTATGGCCAGAACATATTCGGGCTTAATGTCTTTGATGATTTCCGCCGATCGCTCATCCAATTCAGACGGCACTAAAACTACCTGCACCAACCCCGAACGGTCCCTTAGGTCAACAAACACAATCTTGCCCATTTTGCGGACCACGTGCACCCAGCCCATGAGTAAAACTTTTTGATCAACCTGATTAATGGTTTCTCTATTGTTGATTTTCATAAAATTACAAAATCGTATTTTCCGTTTTCCCCATATGACTAAATTGATTTATATTATAAACCGTTCTCTTGCCTGTCCGAGATTTTTTCGCGAGTACTGACTGTGTCCCCATAATTTCTTTCAGTCTGATCAAGATCAGGCTTAGTTCCGCGTTGTCCCCGGGGCCGCCTGATTTCCTCGGCAAAAATCTCGGCGACTTCAGGATCCTGAGGCGAATCAGAATATTCAGATAAAGTTTCTCTGATTTGATCATCAGGCAACCTAGGGACAAACCTTTCCCGTGGATTTAACATAAAATTTAAAATTAATGATTAAGTCCTCCAAAATTTTTCCTTCTTACCCAGGGCCAAATCCGGCCGAACCGGCCCCCGCCTTCATTCTTTATTCTTTATTCTTCCTACGGCCTGAGTCTGTTAATCATTCTGGGAAACGGAATGGTTTCGCGGATATGATGCACGCCGGCCAACCAACCGACCAGTCGTGTATTTTCTCAAATCCAAATACCATTGAAAAGCTTCTACCGGCAATTTTTCTTTTTTGATTCTTTCTAGCAAGATCTGATAATCATCCTCCCTTTGCGAACCCCCGATAACTTCGCCAAAGCCTTCGGTGGCGATTAAATCATCGCACAAAGCCACTTGATCGGCGCTATCGTGCTTCATGTAAAAAGCTTTGATGTGCGCCGGCCATTTTTCCACAAAAACTGGCACGTCTGAATCTTTAGTCAGTAAAGTTTCATCATCGGCGCCCAGATCGTCATCTTCTTTAATGTCGGAACCCAGGGCCTGCAGTTTTTTAACGGCCTCGGCGTAAGTCAGCCTTAAAAACGGCGCTTTGATTTTCTTTAACGGCGCAATTTCCCTTTCCAAAATTTCCAGTTCTTTTTGATTCTCGGCCAAAACCTGGCTAACCACAAAACTGATTAAGTCTTCCTGAATTTTCATGTTTTCTTCATGTTGAACAAAAGCGGCTTCGGCATCCATCATCCAAAATTCCGTCAAATGCTTTCTGGTTTTAGATTTTTCCGCCCGGAACACCGGACCAAAATCAAAGACCCGGCCGTGGGCGAAAATTGCCGCTTCAATATAAAGCTGCCCGGATTGCGAAAGATAAGCCGATCCAAGATCAAAATACGGCACTTCAAACAAAGTGGTGGTGCCTTCGCAGGCGGTGGGCGTTAAAATCGGCGAATCTATTTTAATAAAGCCGTTAGCATTCAAATATGCGTAAAGTGAGTTGATGACGGTGTTTCTGAGTTGCTGGATGGCCCATTGCTTAGGGCTCCTAAGCCACAAATGACGGTTTTCCAAAAGAAAATCCGGACCATGTTCTTTGTTGCCGATCGGATATTCTTCGGCCACCTGAATCAGCTTAATATCGCTGACCTGCAATTCGTATTCTTCTTTTTTAGGATGTTTGCTGATAATACCAGTAAGTTCTACTGAAGTTTCCTGGGTGATTTTTTGACAATCAGCCCAAACCTGGGCGCTAACCACCGACTTATTGACGATCGCCTGAATAAAACCCGCGCCGTCCCTGATTTGCAAAAAATAAAGACTCCCGCTTGATCGAAAGTTATAGACCCAACCTTGAATTTTCACCTCCTGCCCGACAAATTTTCCAGCCTTTAATATGCTTATTATAGTCATAGATTTATGGTAATTATAATATTTTTTGGTTTTTTTGTAAAACTGGTTTGCCATAAACCCGAACGAGTAAAACGAGTGAGTGGTTTATGGCTCCAAGACTTAAGATTTCACCCCGCCGCATTGGCTGTGGAGGCTGGATTCGAACCAGCGACATCATGATTAACAGTCATGCGTTCTACCACTGAACTACTCCACAACTAATGTAGCGGGGCGGCTTGGACAATAACTAACTGCCACGCCGGCGCTCCTGTGATATAATAGAATAACTAATCAACAGCTAATTTTTTTTAAAATATGACTAATCTTGAATCGTCCGAACCGGCCAGATTAAGCCGTCAATTATATCGTAATCTGGTTTTTGTCGTCGGCATCATCGCCACTTTTGCCTATAGAATCATCGTGGTTTTGAATTATTACAGCCAGCTGTGGGTGGAAATTTCCTGGTACATCGGCACGCTGGGATTTATCTGGTACTTTGCCCATCGCTACCGGGTGGAAAACAAACGCGATAAACTGGTGGAAGAAAAACAGCTGGCGGAAAAAATCGTGTCGCAGGGGGAACTGAGCGCAGCAGACCGTGAATCGCTGGCTTACATCTTAAATGGCCTAAAAACCAGCAAAGCCAAATGGAACTATATTTTTATCTTTATTTTCTCGGTCTTAGCCCTGATTTACGGCATTTATAACCATTTAACTCTGTGGTTAAAATAATCTAAACGGCCGGGCGCTGATTTCAGCTTCAACGGGCTTGGCCACGCCCTCAAAAAATCAATGGCTCCGAGACCTAGAATCGAACTAGGATCGCTGCATTAACAGTGCAGGGTTTCCTGTCTGCCGGCAGGCAGGTACCAATAAACTATCTCGGAATAAATCCAGCGCCCTTTTTTGAGGGTATTCGTAAGCACCACCCTAAAGTTATATAAACTATACTTCAGGGTAGGGTTGGCTAAGACCGCAGGGTATTAGAAAAGGTGCTGGATAAATCTATATTAAGCATCAAAAAACCGACTCTCTTTAAAACTCGGTTGATTTTTTCCTTTCTTGCCTGCCCTGAGCGAAGTCAAAGGGCTTTCTGGTTTTATTGTTTTCTTGCTTTATGGAAAAATCACCAAGCCTTTAGTCGGTTATTATTATCGTTATTATTGTTGGTGAACTGTCTCATATTCTTAACTTAACAAAAAATCATTGACTAGTCAAATAAATCGCATTGGGACATCTAAAACCTTACTTTACCTTCTCTCATTGGGTCATTTAAAATGT
>LCKE01000016.1 GCA_001001205.1 Parcubacteria group bacterium GW2011_GWF2_45_11
CCGAGAACATCCATCAAAAGAAGGATGTTTAAAAATTTAGACCAAGGCGGAACAAAAGAATCTTTAGCCTCATATCAAGGCTTTCTTAGCCATGGCAATGCTTACAATCTTTCAAAAAAGCCATTGATCAAACCTGTTTAATTGGATATAATTGGATATAGTTAATATATCCAATTAAATATATGGCAAAAAACACCCGTTCGGCTTCGCTCAGGGCTCGGGGGCATTCCCGCCTCCGGCGGACAAGCACCCCTAACCCCTCTGCCCCCCCTCCCACCTTTGGTGCACAAGCGCCAAAAACGGAAAAAGCAAAATTTTATAATTCAATAATTAAACTGATAAGACGAGTGATGAAGAAACATTTATATCGGCTAACGTGTCCCATATGCGTCATAGCTTACGTTTAAATATAGTAAGATTGCTATTTGAACTTAATACTGCTTAAATTAGATTAAGCAGTTTTTCTTTTTAATTAAATACGCCTTCACGTTAGGCGATCCTGCCCAAAAGTTTTGGCGCGGATGCTTTAAGGTTGGCGTCCGCCCTTGAATTTTTAAGGCGTTCTGTTAAGATGTCTTTATGCGCCAAAGATTTTCCCCAGCCCAGATTTTACCTTTAATTATCGTCGCCTTGGTGTTTTTTGGCTTTTTAGGCAGGAACGTTTTCCCCGTTCTTGTTTTTGTTTTTATCGTTTATTTAATCATCACAAAATTTAAGAAAAATAATTTTACCAAGCATATGGGCGACGACAATTTTATTAACATGGACCGTCTTAAGAAAGCTAACTTCCGGCTACCAAAGAAGATCGGCGGGCTGGTTTTGGCCATTATTATCTTGGTCATTTTGATCCCTTTATCCATTACCGTCATTCCGGCGGGCCATACCGGTGTTTACCATCTTTTCGGTAAAGTCAGGGAGCGGGAATTTTCTTCCGGCTTGCATTTTAAGAACCCCTTAGCCCAGATAACGAAAATGACTATCAGGACCGAGGAATATACCATGAGTATCGTTAATGACGAAGGTCTAAAAAAAACCGCCGACGCCATCTCCGCCTTAACCAAGGAGGGTTTGCAGGTGGATTTGGATATTACCGTTTTATATCATCTGATAGAAGAGCGCGCCTCTGATGTTTATAAAAACGTGGGCTTAAATTATATTGAAACTATTATCAGGCCCAGCATCCGCAGCGGCATCAGGGAGGTGGTGGCCAATTATGAAGCCAAAGATATTTATTCGGAAAAACGGGCGGAAGCCACGATGAAAATTACCGAAAGATTAAAAAGTGAGATTGAGCCACGGGGCATTGTGGTGGAGGACGTGCTCCTGCGCAACGTCAATCTGCCGGCAAAATTGGTCAATGCCATTCAGGAAAAGCTGACGGCCGAGCAGGAGGCTCAGCGCTATGATTTTGTTCTGCAAAGAGAAAAAAAGGAGGCCGAAAGAAAAATCATTGAAGCCGAAGGCCAAAGAAGCGCCCAGCAGATTATCAGTCAGAGCCTGACCCCAAATTATTTGAATTACCTTTATATTAAGGAATTAAAAGACAGGGAAGGCACCATTTACGTGCCGACTAATCCCTCAACCGGTTTGCCTTTGTTCAGGGGACTATAAATTATAAAATTCATCGTTTGGTTCGGCTAGATTGTTCGCCGGCTCCTGGAGCTGTCTTGGCTTCCGCAGATTTTTTATCCGTCAACCCTTTAGCGGGCTGAGTAAAAGGAGCAGGGAGTTTTTTATGTTTGATTTTGTCATTTATTCTAAGTTGCGAGCGAACGTTAGTTCTGGTCAGCCATATAGTAAAATCGTTGACTGACCCAGATTGAGGCGCACTGCCTAGATTCTTTGATTTTAGCCTTTTTGATTGACTTTTACCTGATTTTTTCTTAAGATAAGCCCAACTTACAGCTTATGAAAAGGATAGAAGAAATCATTGACTTAATTGAAATTACCGGTGACAAATGCATTATTTTGCATAAAGAACGGGGCGCTTTCGTGGTTATGAAAATGGATGATTATAAGGGTTTAGTGATGTTTCCCGGTTCTCAGGCAAAAGTGTCTAAAGCCGAAGATCAATTATCCAATAATATTGCTAATATTAGCGGATTTTTAAAACAGCAAGGCATTATTCAAAGGTTTAATACTGATGTCAGGGAGTTTGAAATACCCGAAGAAGACCGATTTTACCCTGAACCATTGCAAGATTAGCCAAATTTAGATTAGTGTGAAGAAAGTGGGGATAGTGGAATTCAGTTCTAAGTTTCTTGTGTAAATTTTTAAGTAAATTGGGCTAACCTTAGGCTCTTTTATTTAATTTTATCAATATATGCTTTTTTTGTAAAATAGGGCTTGCATTTTTTTTAACCAACTGCTATAATCAACTCTGATTTTTCTAAAGACAGTTTTTCCAAGTGAATCTTCAACTTGGTTCAGGTTATAAAATTTAAGAAAAAACCTTTTTTTAAAGATTAAGCTTAAGTAATTAATAATAATCGTAAACGGCTGGGTTAAAACTTCCAAGTTTGACTTGGTGGGTCGTTTATCAAGGAGATAATTAATATGGCTGAGATATTTGATCGTTCAAAGCCCCATGTCAATGTTGGGACGATTGGCCACGTTGATCATGGTAAAACCACTTTAACCGCCGCTATTTTAGCTTACTTAAACGCTAAAGGCGGTAAAGCCCAAAATAAAAGCGTTGACCAGATTGATAACGCCCCGGAAGAAAGAGAGCGCGGAATTACCATTGCCACCGCTCACGTTGAATATGAAACGGATAAAAGGCATTACGCTCACGTTGACTGCCCGGGTCACGCTGACTACGTTAAAAACATGATTACTGGCGCCGCTCAGATGGACGGTGCTATTTTGGTTGTGTCCGCCGCCGACGGCCCCATGCCCCAGACCAGAGAACACATTTTATTGGCTTACCAGGTTGGCGTGCCGAATATTGTGGTTTTCTTGAATAAAGTTGATCAGGTTCAGGATGCCGAATTGATTGATTTGGTTGAAGAAGAAATCAGGGATTTGCTCAAAAAGTACAAGTTCCCGGGTGACGAAACGCCCATTGTCCGCGGCTCGGCCTTAAAGGCTTTACAGGACCCGAACGGTGAAGGCGGCAAGGCCATTCAACAGCTTTTGGATACCCTGGATTCATATATTCCGGAGCCCAAGAGAGATGTTGAAAAGGATTTCTTACTGCCGATAGAAGACGTTTTTTCCATTGAAGGCCGCGGCACCGTGGTTACCGGCAGAATTGAGCGCGGCAAGATTAAGATCGGCGATGAAGTCGCTATTATCGGTCTTCGCGAAACCAGCAAAACTACCGTCACCGGCATTGAGATGTTCAACAAGCAGCTGGATGAAGGCCGGGCAGGCGATAACGCCGGCGTTTTGCTCAGGGGCACCAAAAAGGAAGAAGTTTTTAGGGGCCAAGTTTTGGCCAAGCCCGGTTCCGTGACCCCTCACACCGAATTTGACACCGAAGTTTATATTTTAAGCAAAGATGAAGGCGGACGCCATACGCCCTTCTTTAAGGGTTATAAGCCTCAGTTTTATATCAGAACCACCGACGTGACTGGCGACATTGAATTGCCGGAAGGCACCGAAATGGTTATGCCCGGCGATACCGTGACCGTAAAAGTTAAGCTGATTCAGCCGGTGGCTTTGGAAGAAAAGCAGAGATTCGCCATCAGAGAAGGCGGACATACTGTTGGCGCCGGCGTAGTCACCAAGATTATTAAGTAAATTCATTATGTGATCCCCCCTGGAGTCAGTTATTTGACTTCAGGGGGATTAAATGTAACTAACGCTCTTTGTTTCATGTCTACTAAAACCACAACACCTAAAGAAACTCTAAACAGCCAGTCTCCGTCAGTCAGGGCCAATAATGGCGAGGCTAAGCCGACCAAGGTCCGGATTAAGATCAGGGCCTACGATCACAAAATTATTGATCAGTCAACCAAAACCATTATTGAGACCGCTCACCGGAGCGGGGCTAATGTTGTTGGACCGATTCCTTTGCCCACGGAAAAGAGCAAATTCACCGTTTTAAAGTCCACTTTTGTCCATAAAGACGCCCGTGATCAGTACGAAATGCGCGTCCATAAAAGATTGATTGATATCGTTGATCCAACCCCTAAAACCGTTGATGCGCTGATGAGCTTGAGTTTGCCAGCGGGCGTGGACGTAGAAATAAAAACAGTTTAATAATTGCCGTTCGGGTTAGGTAGCCTCCCCTTTAAGGGAAAAGTACCTGATCAGCCTGGCGATTATTGAAAGAAAACGAATTTTTAAAAATCCGCTTTACAAATTGCTTCCGATAAATCTCTTCAGCCACCTCTGAATTTTAAGAAGAGCATTTATCAGCAGAGGCCGGGATGTTAGCTACAATAGATTCGGTCCTGGATTGTTTAAAAAACCAAGTCCAGGTCAAGAAGAAAAAGTTAAGATCACGGTTTTTGCTTATTTAGACGCATACGTATATTTATATATCGCATATCGTGTTCGTCCGCCACAACGGCGAGCCGGGCAAGTGTTGCATGTCCTGATATTGATACGCGTTAGCTGTTCAAGATTTTATGAAATTTATTTTAGGCAGCAAAATTGAGATGAGTCAGCTGTTTGCTGATAACGCCCAGGTTATTCCGGTAACTATTGTTAAGGCCGGCCCTTGTTTGGTCACTCAGGTTAAAGAAAAGCCGCAGGACGGTTATCGGGCCGTCCAGATTGGTTTTGGCGCAAGAAAGAAGTTAACCCAGGCTTTATTGGGTCACTTAAAAGGTTTGTCGCCATTCAGGTACTTAAGAGAGTTTAAAATAGATCAGGAGCAGAACCTGACCCGAGGTCAGGAAATTAAAGCGAATGTTTTTCAGCCGGGCGATCTGGTCAAAGTCACCGGCGTTTCTAAGGGCAAAGGCTTCCAGGGACCGGTGAAACGCCATGGTTTTAGCGGTTCTTTGGCGACTCATGGTCATAAGGATCAGTTGAGAATGCCCGGTTCCATCGGGGCGACCGCGCCGGCTCATATTTTTAAGGGAACAAGAATGGCCGGACGCATGGGCGGCGATCAGGTTTCGCTGACTAATTTGGAAATCGTTAAAGTTGATTCGGCGAACAACCTTTTATACATTAAAGGCGCCCTGCCCGGGCCGCGCCACGGTTTGCTTTTGATTCAGGCCCCTGGTGAATTAAGGATTATTGAAGAAGTTCGCCAGGAATCTGCCGTTGTTGAAAATATTGCTCAGGAACCCGCCGCGGTTGCTCAAGCTGTGGAACCCCAGGCTCAAACACCGGAGAGCGCGCCCGCCGAGGCTGTGCCAGAGCCTGTAAAACCGGCGGCGGAAGATACAGCCGTTAATCACGCCGAGGATCAGCAGGATAAATAATCAGTCACCATGCCTCTATTTTCCAGTCTAATATGCCAAAAGTTAAAGTTTACAATTTAAACGGCGAAGTCGTCAGAGAGGAAGAACTGGCCCCTCAGGTTTTTGACATTGTCATAAAGCCTGTAGTGGTGCAGCAGGTGGTTGAAGCCCAGCTGGCTAACAGCCGTCAGGTTTTGGCGCACACCAAGGGCCGGGGAGAAGTCAGAGGCGGCGGCAAAAAGCCCTGGAATCAAAAAGGCACGGGCCGGGCCAGGCACAGTTCTATCCGGTCGCCTTTGTGGGTTGGCGGCGGCGTTACTTTTGGTCCGACCAAATTGAGAAATTTTTCCAAGTCCGTCAATAAAAAAATGAAAAAGAAGGCTTTAGCCATGGTTTTAACGGATAAAGTCAAACATGACAATCTGGTTTTGCTTGAAGAGCTGACGATCGCTGAACCCAAAACCAAACTTTTAGTCAATCTGCTCGGCAAATTGCCGGTTAAAGATCGCAAAACTTTGATCATTTTGGATAAAAAAAATGACAATCTTATCAAGGGTAGTCAAAACTTACATTATGTTTCTACGGAGCCGGCTCAAAGTTTAAACGTTGTTGATTTGTTAAATGCCGATTACCTGTTGCTGACCGTTAAGGCGGCCAAGAAAATAAGTGCCAATTATTTAGCCGATTAATCCAATTTTATGGGATTTTTAAATAAAATCATTAAAAAGTCGGATAAGAGCACTCAGAAAGCGGCTCAGGATCAGACGAAAAAGGTTGCCAAGCCACAGCCGGAAAGAGAGCTGACGATCGCCGAAATTAAAGAAAAGGGCCTGACTAAAGCTACGGCGGGCGAGGCCAAAAAATCCGTTAAGGCTTCTGTAATTAAGGAGAACACCAGAGAGGCTTATCGCGTTCTGCTCAAGCCCCTGATTACCGAAAAGGGAACTTATTTGGCCTCCCATAACAAATACTTATTCGCCGTACCGACCGGTACGAATAAGCTGGAAATTAAAAAAGCGATTAAGGCTTTGTACGGCGTTACCCCGGAAAGCGTGAACATTATCGCCGTTTCCGGCAAAAACGTGCGTTACGGACGTTCTAAGGGTCGGACCAAAGACAGGAAAAAGGCGATTGTGACTTTAGCCAAGGGTCAAAGCATTGAAGTTTACGAAGGCGTTTAATTCATTTAAATTTACAATTTTCAATTTTTATTTAAGGTATGCCAATCAAGATTTACAAACCAATCACGCCGGGCCGCAGGGGCATGTCTATTATAGTTAACAAAGAACTAGGTAAGAATAAGCCGCTTAAGGGATTAACCAGAATTAAAAAAAATAAAGGCGGCCGCGGCAATTCAGGCAGAATTACCGTGCGTCACCAGGGCGGGGGCGCTAGGCGCAGAATCAGATTGATTGATTTTAAGGGTGACAAGTTTGATATTCCCGCGACCGTAGTTTCTTTGGAGTATGATCCGAATCGGAACGCCAACATCGCCTTATTGAATTATGTTGATGGCGAGAAACGTTATATGATTGCTCCGCTCGGCCTGGCTAAAGGCGATCAGGTCATTTCTTCAATCAAGAACTTTAAACTGGGCGCGGGCAACCGTTTTACTTTAGAGATGATTCCTCCCGGGACGGTGGTCAATAATGTGGAGATTGAACCGGGCAAGGGCGGCAAGCTGGCCAGAGCGGCCGGCAACGGCATTGTTATCCAGGTGGTGGCAGGGCAATACGCACAGCTGAAGATGCCGTCAGGTGAAATCAGATTGATTCCCAAAGCTTGTTTAGCCACTATCGGCCAGGTTTCTAACCAGGAATTTAGAAGCGTCAACTGGGGCAAAGCCGGCAGAATGAGAAACAGGGGCATTCGGCCGACGGTCCGCGGTAAAGCCATGAATCCAGTAGACCACCCTCATGGCGGCGGCGAAGGTTCAAACCCGATCGGTTTAAAAAAGGGCCCAAAGAATGTTTATGGCAAAAAAGCTATGGGCGTTAAAACCCGCAGGTCTAACAAGGTATCAAATAAATTGATTATCAGCCGCAGAAAGGGCAAGCGGAAATAGCGCTGGCGGTTAACCATTAGCCAAACTAAAAGTTATAAGTCAATATGTCAAGAAGTTTAAAAAAAGGTCATTGGATTGATCCCAAACTGTTAAAAAAGCTGTCTAAGTTAAGGCAGGGCGATAAAACCGTGATTAAAACCTGGTCAAGGGATTCCGTTATTTCGCCGGCCATGGTCGGTTTTACCATCGGGGTTCATAACGGCAAGGATCATCTCCCGGTTTTTATCGTGGAAAATATGGTCGGCCACCGTTTGGGCGAATTCTCCCCCACCAGAAAATTTATTGTCCATGGCGGCAAGATGGCCAAGGAGCAGTCTAAGACCGCTTAATCATCAAAGGGGAATAATCAATCATCAGTAATTAATCACTGATTCTGGTAACAGTTTTCATAAATATGAAAAAGTCAGAAGAAAAAAAAGATCATCAGGGCGTTGCCCCGGATGTCGCTCAGGCTCAGCCGGAGGAACTGGCAGGCGGCTCAAACGCGGTGCCGGCCAAAACAGCCGAACGAGTGGATATTTTAGCCGAAGCCAGCCAGCGGCCGGTTAAAAAAGATAAAGAAACCGGGCCGGTTAAAGCGGTGGCCGAGGTTAAGGCTAGAGCCAGATTTTTAAGGGTTTCACCCAAGAAGGTCAAATTAGTAGTTGATTTGGTGAGGGGTTTAAGCGTGGAGCGCGCCGTGGCCCAATTAAATTTTTTGAACAAAGGCGCCGCCGAGCCAGTTTTGAAATTATTGAATTCCGCCGTCGCCAACGCCGAGCATAATTTTAAATTAAATAAAGCCGATTTGTTTATCAAGTATTTAGTGGCCAACCAGGGGCCGACCTTGCACCGCTGGAAGCCGGCGGCTTTTGGCCGGGCCCATCCGATTAACAAGAGGACTACCCATTTGGATGTTATTTTAGGGGTCAGGGGCGGCGTCGGCGAACCGGCCGCCAAGCCTAAGGGCCGCCTGGGCAATAATAAAACAGCCGCGAGTCAAAAGGTGGCGAAGCCGAAGAAATCCAACGCTTGGCAGGTCAGGAAGGCTAAAAAGCATCCAGCCAAGACTGAATCAGCATTAGAACATAAGAGTAATGAAATTATTTAATTTATAGTATCAACTTGTATTATGGGACACAAAGTAAACCCCAAATCATTTCGTATCGGTTTGAACATAACCTGGCTATCCAAGTGGTATAACCGGAAGCATTACGCTGATTTAGTCAGAGAAGATATTTTAATACGGAAGTATTTAAGGAAAAGACTTAAAGATGCCGGTATTGATAAAGTTGAAATAGAGAGATCGCCGACGGCCATGTCTATTATTATAACGGCGGCGCGTCCGGGGATTATTATCGGCCGGGGTGGCGGTGGAATTGAGGAGATCAAGAAAGACATTGCCCAAAAGTTCGATTTTGCCAAGCAGAATATTAAAATAAACATTCAGGAAGTGGAAAATCCCAACCTTTCGGCCGAGGTTATGCTTAATTTTATGATCGCTGACATTGAAAAAAGGATGCCCTTTAGGCGGGTGATGAAACAAACGATTGATCGCATTATGAAAGCCGGGGCCTTGGGCGTTCGCGTCACCATGTCCGGCAGGTTAAACGGCGCGGAAATCGCCCGAACGGAAAATCTTTCGGAAGGCAAAATTCCCTTGCACACTTTACGCGCCAATATTGATTATACGCGAGGCTGCGCCCATACCACTTATGGCTCGATCGGCCTGAAGCTCTGGATTTATAAAGGCGACGTTTTTGATAAGGAAACTAAGCCGGAAGCCAATCATAAGAATTTTAATTAATTTTACTAAGCATTGAAGGATTAAAGATGCTAGATTTTAGAGAATTATGTTAGCTCCCAAAAAGATAAAACACAGAAAATGGCAACGGACTGATCAAATCAGAGGTAAGGCCACCAGGACCAACCGTTTGGCTTTTGGCTCATTTGGTCTGCAATCGTTAACCGCTGGCTGGGTTTCTTCCAGGCAGATTGAATCCGCCAGAAGGGTGATGACCGGTTACATTCAGCGCGGTGGCAAGATTTGGATCAGAATTTTTCCGAACATGCCGATCACCAAAAAGGGTTCCGAAGTGCCGATGGGCAAAGGCAAGGGTGACGTTGACCATTATGTTTCCGTGGTTAAGGCGGGTACCGTCATGTTTGAAATGGAGGGCGTGGATACGGCCACGGCCAAAACCGTCATGAAGCTCGCCGCTTATAAATTGCCGATCAAATGTAAATTTATCGCTAAATAAATATGGAACTTAAAGAGTTAAGAACAAAAACGTTGTCCGATTTATCCAAGCTTTTGGCCCAGCACCGGGAAAAATTCAGGGGCTTAAGGTTTAGCGTGAGCGCGAAGCAGTTGAAGAACATTCGCGAATTCAGAGAAGCGCGCAAGCTGGTGGCTCGCATCCTGACCGTCATAAATGAGAAAAGAGTCCAAACCGGCAGCGAGGCGAATAATGAATCAAATTTAAATAAAGAATAAATATGACAGAGGCAAAAACAACTACTGGGCCCAGGAATATTTTCAGAAAGATGGAAGGCGTCATCGTTTCCGATAAAATGGATAAAACCGTCGTGGTTAGGGTTGATCGACAGGTTTTAAACAAGAAATATCAAAAAAGGTTTACGGTCAGCAGAAAATATAAATGTCACGATGCTAAGAATGAATATAAAACCGGCGCCAAAGTCGTTATCGCCGAATGTCGGCCAATTTCCAAGGATAAAAAATGGCGCGTTATCGGTTTGGCTAAAGGTAAAAAATAAAGGTAAAGATTATGATTCAAACTCGAACAATGCTAACGGTAGCGGATAACAGCGGGGCCAGAAAGCTTCAGTGTATTAAGGTCCTCGGCGGGACTAAGCGACGTTACGCCCAGGTAGGCGATTTGATTATCGTGGCGGTTAAAGAGGCCCAGCCCCATACAGCCGTTAAAAAGGGTGAAGTTTTGAGTGCGGTGGTTGTCAGGCAACACAAGGAAATCAAAAGGCCAGACGGCTCATATGTCCGTTTTGACGATAATGCCGTTGTGGTGGTTGATAAAAAAACCAAAGAACCCAAAGGGACCAGAATTTTTGGACCGGTCGCCCGCGAGCTCAGGGCCCGCGGTTATAACAAGATTATTTCTTTAGCCCCGGAGGTAGTCTAAATATTAGATTTATGAAGATCAAGAAAAATGACAACGTAAAAATTATCGCCGGCAAGGATAAGGGTAAAACCGGCAAAGTCGCCCAGGTGTTTCCTCAGCATAATAAAGTCGTGGTGGAGGGTTTGAACGTCCGTTTTAAGCATATGCGGCCCAAGCGTCAGAATGAAAAGGGCCAGCGGATTGAATATTCCGCTCCGCTGGACGCTTCCAACGTTATGGTGATTGATTCCAAAACAGGCAAGCCCACCCGCATCGGCCATAAAAAAATCGCCAGCGGCGAAAAGATCAGAATTTCTAAAAAATCAGGGGAAGCAGTTTAAACCCATATCCGGCCTTCAGTTTCCAGCCTCTCACCTCAGCTATCGTTTCAGGCATTCAATATAAACATATGAATTTAAAAGAAAAATATAATCAGGAAGTCATTAAGGCCATGAAGGCTCAGTTTGGCTATAAGAATAATTTAGCCGTGCCCAAAATTGTAAAAGTTACTTTAAATGTGGGCGTGGGCAGAGCCAAAGATGACCCTAAGGCCATAGAAGTCGCCGAAAGCACTTTATCCAGAATCAGCGGACAAAAACCGGTGGTAGCCAAGGCGAAGAAATCAATTTCCGCTTTTAAATTAAGAGAAGGCATGAACGTGGGTTTAAAAGTCACTTTAAGAGGCCAGCGGATGTGGGATTTTTTAACCAAATTAGTGGGGATTTCTTTGCCTCGCGTTCGTGATTTTAGAGGTTTATCGGTTAAGAGCGTGGATCAGCAGGGTAATCTTAATCTTGGCTTTAAGGAGAATATTATGTTTCCCGAAATCAGGCCCGATGAAGTGGAAAAAATTCACGGTTTGGAGGTGTCCATAACCACCACGGCTGATAGTTACGAAGCCGGCCTGGCATTATTCGGCTTGTTAGGCTTTCCTTTTAAAAAAGAGTAATTAGCAATAAGTAATACGTAAAAAGCATCGAGTTATATGGCTATCAAATCAAGGATTGTAAAATCTAATAAAACACCAAAATATTCCACCAGAATTGTCAGAAGATGCTGGCGTTGTGGCCGAAATCGCGGCTACATGAGAAAATTTAAAATGTGCAGAATCTGTTTTAGGGAGCTGGCTACCAGGGGGGAAATTCCGGGTATCCAAAAATCAAGCTGGTAGGTCAATAATTTTAATTTTCAATTTTCAATTTTCAATTCAAGTATATGATGACAGATCCAATTGCAGACATGTTAACCAGAATAAGGAACGCCGTGGCCGTGAACAAGCCGGAGGTGGTTTTGCCGTACTCTAAAATTAAACATGCAATTGCCAAGATCTTGGTTAAGGAAGCGTATCTGGACAGCGCGGAAAAGATCGAAGAAAAGCTCTGTCAGTTAAGGTTAGTCTTAAAATACAGCGATAAAAGGCCCGCCATCACTCATATTAAAAGGATCAGCAAGCCCGGCCGCCGGGTATACGTTAATCAGGAAAGTATCCCCTTTGTTTTGAATGACCTGGGCATCGCCGTTATGTCCACCTCCCGCGGCGTTATGAGCAATAAGCAGGCTCGTCGGGCCAGAGTGGGAGGCGAATTAATTTGTGAAGTTTGGTAAATCAAAAATGTTGTTTGCGGCGCGCTCGCCCTTTTTGTTTGATAAGCATCTAAATTGCACAAGCCGCATTCTTTTAGTAAAATATATATGTCAAGAATAGGAAAAAAACCAATAGTCATACCCTCAGCCGTGGAAGTCAAGGCCGATAATCATAAAGTCGTGGTTAAGGGGCCCAAGGGCCAATTAGAACAATTATTGCCCGCTAAGGTGACGGTGGAAGTCAACGCGGGCGAAGTTTTGGTTAAAGTGTTAAATGAAGGCATTAAGGAGCAGAAAGCTTTATGGGGCTTGTTTAGAAGTTTGATTTTTAACATGGTTGAAGGCGTGGTTCACGGTTTTAGTAAACAGTTGGAAATCAACGGTATTGGTTTTAAGGCGGCCGTGGCTGGTAAAAATTTAGTTTTAAATGTCGGTTTTTCTCATACCGTTGAGTATCCCGTGCCTCAGGGTATTGAAATTATCGTTGATAAAAATGTCATTACCGTGGCCGGCGCCGACAAGCAACAGGTTGGACAGGTGGCGGCAGAAATCAGGGCGATTAAAAAACCGGAACCGTATAAAGGCAAAGGCATTAAATATTTAGATGAAGTGATCCGCCGTAAAGCGGGCAAGGTCGTCAAAGGTTCCGAATAATTACGAGCAATCAATCATATGAAAGATTTAAACAGAATTAAGCATGATTTACAAAGCCGGCGTGTCGGGCGAGTCCGCTCCCAGGTTTTTGGCCATGCCCTTAAACCGCGGCTGGCGGTCTTTAAAAGCCTGAAACATATTTCCATTCAGGCCATTGATGATAAGCGGGGCGTCACTTTAGCCGCGGCTAACGATAATGAGGTCACGGCCAAAACCCGAGCTGACAAGGCGAAAGCGGTAGGCCAGCTGATTGCTAAAAAATTACAGGATAAAAACATTTCCACGGCCGTTTTTGACAGACGTCATCATAAATTTCATGGTTTGGTCAAGGCGGTGGCCGACGGCGCCAGGGAACAAGGATTAAAGTTTTAATTTCCAATTTTTAATTTTCAATTTTAATTTATGGCAAGAGAAGGTCAAAATAAAAAAAATAGCAACCGCAAGAATTACAAGCAGCAGCCTGAATTTGAGCAGCGCATTCTTGACTTAGCCAGAGTCACCAGAGTTATGGCCGGCGGCAAGCGCTTAAGATTCAGGGCGACGGTGGCCTTGGGCGATAAAAAAGGTAAGGTCGGCTGGGGCGTGGCTAAAGGCGCCGATGTGACCATCGCGGTTAATAAGGCTGTTAACCAGGCCAAGAAAAATATGTTTAAGGTCAACTTGGTCAACGAAACCATTCCTCATGAAGTGACGGTTAAATTTAAGGCCGCTAAAATTCTTATAAAACCGGCGGTTAAAGGACGCGGTATTATTGCCGGCGGCGCGGCCCGGACAATTTTTGAGTTGGCGGGCGTGCCTAATATTTACGGTAAGATTTTAGGCCGGACCAACAATAAAATCACCAATGTCCAGGCAGTCTTTAAAGCCTTGCAATCCTTAAAATACGTGGAACAGATTCATGACGAACAGAGCCTTGAGTCTGATGAAGCCAGATCGGATCGCGATTTGGACCGGGAGGAAGAATTGGAAAAAGAACAGGCTAAGCTTTTAAAGAAAGAGGGGGTTGATCTTGACCTTAAGCGCAAAGGCAAAAATTTATAATCAATTTTTATTATGGAAAAGTTAACTTTACATAATCTGCAAACCGCCCGGGGTTCCAAGACCAAAAAAAGGCGAGTCGGCAGAGGCAACGCTTCCGGTAAAGGTAATTATTCCGGCCGGGGTATGAAAGGCCAGCGTTCCAGATCCGGCGGTAAAAATAAATTGGCTTTACGTGGCATTCGGGGTTATCTTTTAAGGATACCTAAACAACGCGGCTTTAATAGCTTGTTGTCTAAAATGGAAGTGGTTAATTTATCCACTTTAGATTTGATTGCCAAGGATGGCGACGTGATTACGCCTAAATACCTTATGCAAAAGGGTGTTATTAAAACCAGAAATTACGGAGTGAAGATTTTGGGGCAGGGTAAGTTATCAAAAAAGCTGACGGTTAATGTCGGCCAGTGTTCCAAATCAGCCGCCGAGGCAATTATCAAGGCCGGCGGCAAGATTGAAGTTTACCAGAAAGAAAAAAAGCCGGAATTTACAAAAAACAGCCGGCACCCTAAAATTGTTAAGGTTAGTCAGCCGTAACTGTCAGTCGCTGATTTGTCAGCCTGCGCTCAGAGGCCAGCTATTAATCTGCTGGCTCAGACATGGATTTTGCTATTATCGCGTAAATTATGTGGGAAAAATTTAGGCAAATTTGGAAGACCAAAGATTTAAGAAAAAACATCTTTTTTGTTTTAATGATGCTGGTGGTTTTTAGAATTGCCGCCCACATTCCCATTCCCGGTATTGACGTACAGAATTTAAAAGACTTTTTTTCCCAGAATCAAATTTTAGGCCTGTTAAACATTTTTTCCGGCGGCGGTCTGGAAAATTTTTCCGTGGTCATGCTGGGCGTCGGGCCTTATATCACCGCATCCATTATTCTGCAGCTTTTGACCATGATTGTGCCTTCTTTGGAAGCTTTATCAAAAGAGCCGAACGGGCAACAGACGATCAATCGCTACACCCGATATTTAACTTTGCCTTTGGCGGCTTTGCAGGGCTACAGTTTTATCACTTTATTGCAGCGCCAGGGCGGCAATTTTATTTCGGCTTTAACCGGCTCTCAGTGGCTTATCGCCATTATCACCGTGACCGCCGGCACTGTTTTGTTGATGTGGCTGGGCGAGTTGATTTCCGAAAAAAAAATTGGGAACGGCATTTCTTTGTTGATTTTCGCGGGCATTGTCGCCGGGTTGCCGGCCGCTTTTCAAAGAACGGTGGCTATTTTTGATTCTTCCCAGGCTTTAAATATGCTTTTCTTTATCGCTATCGCCTTGGTGACTGTTATTGTAGTGGTGATTATTACTGAGGGGCAAAGAAACGTACCAGTTAATTATGCCAAGCGGGTCAGGGGCAACCGGATGTACGGCGGGGTAAATACCCACTTGCCCTTAAGGGTAAACCTGGCCGGCGTTATTCCCATTATTTTCGCCATTTCCTTGATTTTGATTCCGCCGATGATCGCTCAGTTTTTTATGGGCGCCACCACCGCCTGGATTGCCGTCGGCGCCAAATTTATCGTTGATCTTTTTCAGAATCAAATTTTTTACGGCCTAATTTATTTTATTTTGGTTTTTGCCTTTACTTATTTTTATACTTACGTGGTTTTTCATCCTCATCAAATTGCCGAAAATTTGCAAAAGCAGGGCGGATTTATTCCGGGCATCCGTCCCGGCCGTCACACGGCTGAATATTTACAGGCCACCGTTAATAAAATTTTATTGGCCGGCGCCTTATTTTTGGGCTTAATCGCCGTTTTACCCATTGTGGTCCAGCCATTAACCGGCATGACCTCGTTGGCCATCGGCGGCACGAGTTTGCTGATCGTAGTTTCCGTGGTTATTGATATTGTCAAGCAGATCGACGCCCAGCTGACCATGCGCGATTACGATGGCTTATAATATTAATGTAGCGAATCGCCGCTGGTTTGCTAATTAGGCACCCGTATCTATAGGTGTTTTTAACAATGATTTCGCCAGAGATGGTGGGATTTTTTAATTATGTTTATAGCATGACAATGTATTAATACATTGATACGGGTAAAATAAGAATAGATCTGGCACCCCCCACTGGAGTATATTCATAATTTCAGGGTGGCGCTCGGCGTGATGGACAGGGCAGAAAAACCTCACATCCAGCGGCCTGCTATAGTCATCGTGATGGGCATGTACACCATCGCCCACTCCGCACACCTCACATGGCTGGCGATCCAGCTTACCATCACGGATAGCATTATTTACCGCCCCGTGAGCCCTATATTTTTCAGGATTTTCCGCCCTGTATCTCGCCACATTGACG
>LCKE01000017.1 GCA_001001205.1 Parcubacteria group bacterium GW2011_GWF2_45_11
CATCGCGGATTAAGCGTTCACAGAAGAAAGAGAATTATCATTGAAATTTTAAAGGGGAGAAATCATTAAAATAGCCCCACCAAAAGTTCTATTTAACCTGTTATCAGTATTAATCTCAACCATAAAGTAAGAAGTAACACTTTACACTTTACTGTTTTACTGATATACTATATATTGATAGGGAACTGCTGTGGATAACTGTAAATATATGGCTAATCATCAATTCCCTAAGAAAATCAAAAATAAAAATAAAAATGAGTAAGCAGTTTTTAAAAATCGGTCAATTGGCTAAAATTGTCGGCGTTCTGCCGTCAACGATTAATTTTTATACCAATGAGGGATTGTTGCGAGAGGCGGGGCGCTCGCGGGGCGGTTATCGTTTGTACGAACCTCAGCCGGCCATCGCTCAGATTAAAAAGATTCAAAAATTGCAAAAAGATAAGCGGCTGAGGCTGGAAGAGATTAAAGCGGCTTTCAAGAATTAATCCAAGTGATAATTTTGTATGACTAAAAAGGAGGTAAAAAAAATCTATCGGGCCAGACTGGAAGGCGGGCGCAGTAAAGTCGTGGGCTGGCCAAAATACAGCCATATCCAAACCAAGAAAGGCTTTTGGCAGACGGTCCGGGCATTGCTCTTCTAAATTTGTTTACAACTTACCGCCGTTATAGGCGGACGTTCCTTGAATAAAAAAGATCTCCATCCATGCTTGGAGGTCTTTTTAATTATTTGTCTCGCCCGGATTCTTCAGCCTAATAACCATCTTTTTAATCCTTGATTTATAACGGCTTTTTCAGTATTATATAGTCATTAATCTTATTGTGGTGATCTAAGGATAAATGGCAACATTTTTTACCCTTTTCCCATCATCATTTTTTCTATGTTTTTATTATGCTTAATTTTCCCGCTATTGAAGAAAAGATTTTAAAATATTGGAAAGCTCAGGACATTTTTCAAAAAACCCTGGCCAAAGACGCCCCCAAGGGTTCTTTTACTTTTTACGAGGGGCCGCCAACCGCTAACGGCATGCCGGGGATTCATCATGTTTTGGCCAGAGCCTTTAAAGATTTGATTCCGCGCTATAAAACCATGCAGGGCTATCATGTTGAGCGCAAGGCCGGCTGGGACACCCATGGTTTGCCGGTAGAACTGCAGGTGGAAAAACAGCTAAAAATATCGGGCAAGCCGGAGATTGAAAAATTCGGCGTGGACGCCTTTAACCAGGCATGCAAAAAAAGTGTTTGGCAATACAAGCAGGAATGGGAAAAATTAACCGAGCGAATCGCTTTTTGGCTGGATCTGGAACATCCTTATATCACTTATGATAAGGATTATGTGGAATCATTGTGGTGGATTTTTAAACAGATTAATGAAAAGGGTTTATTGTACCAAGGGCATAAAGTTGTGCCTCATTGCCCCAGGTGCGGTACGGCTCTTTCCTCGCACGAGGTGGCGCAGGGTTATAAAGAAGTGGCCGAGCCTTCGGTCTATATCAAATTTAAAGTCAAAAAAGGCAACGATAAAGTCAAAGAGGGCGATTATATTCTGTCCTGGACAACCACGCCGTGGACGTTGCCCGGGAATGTGGCGCTGGCCGTGGGCGAAAAAATGGATTACGTTAAAATTTTACGGACGGTTGCCGACCCTGCGGACACGCCTGTAGAGGCGCAAAATTTTGCGCCTCTACCGATGGGCCAGCGCCGGATTGGATTTTATATTTTGGCCAAATCAATTTTTGAACAATGGCCCGATAAAAATAAATATAAAATTGAATCAGAATTTAAAGGTAAGGATTTAGTCGGAATACAGTATGAGCCGTTATTTCCCGGCGCTATTCCTGAAGACGTAGAAAACTATCAAAACGCTTTTAAAGTTTATCCGGCGGATTTTGTTACGACCGAAGACGGCACGGGTGTGGTTCACACGGCCGTGATGTATGGTGAAGACGATTATAATTTAGGCACGGCAGTCGGCTTGCCCAAGCATCATACCGTTGATGAAAACGGCAAGTTCGTGATTGAACTGCCAGGCTTGTCCGGTAAGTTCGTTAAAAATAAAGAAGTTGAGCGGACCATTATTGATTATCTCAAAGAAAATAATTTATTTTTTCAAGAAGTCACTTACACCCACGATTATCCTTTTTGCTGGCGTTGCGATACGCCCCTTTTGTACTACGCCAAAGATTCCTGGTTTTTTAAGATGTCGGAGCTTAAGGCTGAGCTGATCAAGGAAAACCAGAAAATCAACTGGGTGCCTGAGCATATCAAAGACGGACGTTTTGGCGAGTGGCTGTTAAACATCAAGGACTGGGCTATTTCCCGCGAGCGTTATTGGGGCACGCCTTTGCCGATTTGGAAGTGCGCCGACTGCGGCCAAATTAAAGTCATTGGCAGCTATGAAGAATTGCATCGGGAGACGCAATGTCCGTTGATCTTGCAGGCCGATTTTGATCCGCACCGTCCGGTGATTGATGAGTACAAGTTAAAGTGCGACTGCGGCGGCCAGATGTCGCGGGTGCCGGAAGTGGCGGATTGCTGGTTTGATTCCGGCTCCATGCCTTTAGCCCAATATCATTATCCTTTTGCCAATAAAGAAAAAGTTGACCAAAAAGATTATTATCCGGCCGATTATATTGCCGAAGCCATTGATCAGACCCGCGGCTGGTTTTACACGTTGCTCGCCCTCGGGGTTTTATTGGACAAGGGCACGCCGTATAAAAATGTCATCTGCCTCGGCCATATCAACGACGCTAAAGGGCATAAAATGTCCAAATCCAAGGGCAACGTGGTTGATCCTTGGACGGTGATTAATCAATGGGGCGCCGATGCTTTAAGGTTGCATCTTTACACGGTCAATCAGCCCGGCGAATCCAAGAATTTTGACATCAAAAACGTTGAATCGGTCGTCAAACGTAATTTTATGATTCTGTTTAACGTTTTGAGTTTTTATAAAATATACGCTTCAAAAATTGTTTTTAGTTCTTATCCATCAGTTTCCAATAATATTTTAGATTCATGGATTTTACTGAGAATTGATAATTTAATTGAGTCGGTCACTGGTTATTTAGATAGCTATAATATATTTTCTGCCGGGCGTTTGATTATGGAGTATATTGATGATTTATCTACATGGTATTTACGAAGGAGTCGGGAAAGGTTTAAAGGAGAAGATGAAAATGATAAAGAGGAAGCGATTCATACGTTGGGATATTGTCTTTTGGCTTTATCCAAATTAATGGCGCCGTTTACGCCGTTTATCGCCGAAGAATTATATCAGCAACTGGGCGGGCCGTTAGAATCGGTTCATTTGGAAACGTGGCCTGAGTCAGGTTTTCGGAAAGGCAAAGGCGCTATGGATATGGATAAAGTGAGAAAAATAGTCGAGTTAGGATTGGCTAAACGAGACGAAGCCGGAATAAAAGTCAGGCAGCCCTTATCCGGCATTAAAGTCATCGGCGGCCATTCTTTAGCCGACGATTATGTAAAATTAATTAAGGATGAATTAAATATCAAAGAAGTGAAGTTTACGGAGGATGAATATGATATAAAAGATGTTGTGTATGATTTACAAATAACAGAGGAGCTTAAAGCCGAAGGTATTTATCGGGAATTGGTCAGAACCATCAATCAGTTAAGAAAAGAAGCCAAACTGACGATTAAAGATCAAATTGTCATTAATTATCAAACTGATTCGGAATTGATTCAGAAAATTGTTGTTCAATATCAGGCGGATTTGTTAAAGAATACGATTAGTAAAAAAATTACGGATGGGAGGATAAAAGATTGCTTAATTGATAAGGATGTTGAAGTGAACGGCGAAAAAGCTTGGATTGGTTTAAAGTAAGGAATTTGAAAAATTATGAAAAGCGATTTATGAAAATTTTTAGATTACACAAGCATCAAAAAAGAATTTATCAGAAAGAATATTTTTATTCCATCACAATTGTTACCCAAGATCGATTTCCTTATTTTAAGGATAATAAAATATTCCAGAAAGTTATTAAGTTAAACATAAAATTAGCCAAACAGGTCAAAAAATGTGCAATTTATTGTTATAATATTGTTGATAACCATTGTCAGTTGATGATTAAACAGAAAGGCCAATATAACATTTCGCAAATCGTCCAATTTATTAAAAGAAATTCATCACAAGATATAAATAAGATATTGGGGTATAATAAATTTTGGAAAATTAATAAATCAGACGCCAATGCGCATTGGCGTCTGACGGTGGATAACAGAATTAACAGGTTGAAGAGAAAATTTGATGACGTCTTCGATAATGCTGATTTTCCAAAATTTAAATGGCAGAAATCATTTCATCATCGAATAATTTACAGCGAAGGATATTTTGAAAATGCCTTCAATTATATAATCGGTAATAGGGAAATACATAGAGAAAGGGATAAATTGATAAAATAAATGTCCACTTTTAAAACCGAAGCCATCATTTTAGCCAAAAGGCCTTTAAAAGACGCCGACCGCCTTTACATTATGTACACTAAAGATCACGGCAAGGTGGAGGCTAAGGTCCGTTCCGCCGCCAGCTGTAAAAGCAAGCTGGCCGGACAGGTGGAGCCGATCGTTTTAACCCGGGTGATGATTGCCAGAGGCAAGGGTTTTGACACCATCGCCGGTGCCCAGTTGGTGCGGACATTTTTATTTAACGACCAGGCCTTTGGCGCCTTGGCCGCCGAGTTGATCATAAAGTTCATTAAGCCGGGGGCGGCTGATGTTAGAATTTTTGACCTGCTTTTATCCTATTTTAAGGCCGCCGAGCAGGATAATTTGCCGGCCGAGAAAATAAAAATTTTAACTTTGCGTTTTATTTGGCAATTTTTGAGCCTGTTGGGTTATCAGATTGATACCAACGGCCACAGCTACGGCGAGTTGCCCGCGTTATCCCAAGCTTCCCGCGATTTGC
The DNA here is from genome assembly GCA_001001205.1 of Parcubacteria group bacterium GW2011_GWF2_45_11. Taxonomy (GTDB): domain Bacteria; phylum Patescibacteriota; class Patescibacteriia; order UBA1558; family UBA10009; genus UBA10009. The sequence goes on from LCKE01000017.1 coordinate 4,922, forward strand.
TGGATGGCTGTTTAAAACAAAAAAGCCAGTTGACTATCTTAAAGACCTCAACTAAAGTAGTAAATGAGGTCGCCGTTTTTACCCAGAATTGTTTAAGATATTTTTTGGAGGGCGATTTACAGTCATATAAATTCAGTTTTTATCCTTCCGCCTTATCGTCCGGCAATCATCAGACGCGGCCTTAATTATAATTTTCAAGGTCAATCCCGTTAAAATTCCGTGTATGCCTAAAAATTTTGATTTAAAACGCCGAGCCAAAGGAGTGGTGGATTTGCGCCATGGCCTAAAGTCCAAACCTGTTATGTCCGGCAAGGCCCCGCTCAACCGCCAGTCCGCCTCGTCAGCGTTTTTAAAATCAGACCATCAGGATTATGCCAAGTTAAAGCGCCTGCCCAAAAAAAACGGCCGCGCGGTTCTGATTGTTTTAATCATTATTCTTTTTCTGCTGGTGGGAGCGGCGGCGGCCGGGTTTATTTTTTTTGGCCCTCAGGGCAGCTCCACCGATTCCGTCAAAGTTTCTTTGGCCACGGCCAAATCCATCGCTTCGGGCGAAGAGCTAGGCTTGGCCTTAAGCTATGAAAATATTGACCAGATCGCTTTGCAGGATATTGAAGTTATTTTTGAATACCCGGAAGGCTTCTTTTTTGACCGCGCCAATCTCAGGCCCACCGGCGCTGAGCAGAATATCTGGCGTTTGCCGGATCTGCAGCCGGACCAGAGCGGTAAAATAGAAATTGACGGCCAGCTGATCGGCGAGCTCAACGGTCAAAAGGAGTTTAAGGTGACGTTTTATTATCAGCCCCAGAACTTCAGTTCAACTTTTAAAACGGAGCTGGTCACCAGCGTTAAGATCACCGACGTTTTGTTTGAAGTTCAGGTTGAGGCGCCGGCGGAAATCACCCGGGGTTCGGGCGCGGCTTTTAAGGCCAATTTTAAAAATACGACCGCTTTGACTATGGAAAACATGGACCTGTCTTTTAATCTCGGCGAAAGTTTTGTTCTGACCGAGGCGCAGCCTTCCACGACCGCCGATTTAATCTGGCATTACGAAAAGATTCTGCCCAACACCCAGGGCCAGCTGGCTTTATTGGGGACTTATCAGGAGGGGACGGCCGGCGAAGTCCCGTGGGAGTTCAGAGTCTGGCAGAACATCATCAAGGATGAAAAGCCCCAGGCCAGATTGATTTACCAGGCCGCGGGGACGGTCAAAATCGTTGCGCCGGATCTTAAAGTCAGTTTTGAATTTTTAAATCCCGACAGCGTTGCCTGGGGCGAGGATTTAAAATGCCAGCTGGTGGTGGCTAACGACGGCCAGGCCGAGGTTCAGAATTTACAGGCTAAAGTCAGATTTAATTCCGCGGTGATTGACTGGCCCAGGTTCGCCAATCAAACATCGGCCCAAGTGTCGGACGGAGCGTTGGCCTGGTTTAAGGATAACGGCGATTTCGGCCAGAAAATTCAACAGCTTAAAGATGGCGCCAGCGAGAAGCTGACTTTTAACCTGCCCATTATTCCCAAGCCGGATAATTTGGAAATTATCAGTCCGGAAGAATTGTTGGTTTCCGCCAAAGCCAGTTTGGCCTTTGATTTTAACGGCCAGCAGCAGCTAGTTGATTCACCGGAGCAAATCGCTTTTTTGGCCATTCAGCCTCAGTTATTAAGCGAGGCTAGATATAATTTAGACGCTGGCACCGTTGTGGGCCAGGGTCCGCTACCGCCGGTTATCGGCCAGGAAACTCAATACCGGATTTATTTAAAACTGTTTTCCGGCTCCCGGGGCCTGGCTAAGGTGGAAGTCAAAACCAGTTTGCCCGCTTACATCAACTGGGTCGGCGTTAAAGACGAAACTACTTTGGGCACGCCTTTAAAATATGATGAAGCCACGCGCCAGGTGATCTGGCAAATTGAGTCTTTGTCCGCCAATACCCAGGTTATGGCCAGCTTTAACGTGGCGGTTACGCCCAATGATACCCAGGTGAACCAGCTTTTGATTTTGACCAATCCGGTTTCCTTGTCGGCCACCGAACAGGGGACCAATAATTTAGTTGCCAAAACCACTAATTTACTAACCTCCGATTTATTGGGCGATTCGGTGGAGCAGGGGCAAGGCAGAGTTAAGGTGGAATAAATATATTCAGTTTGTTATTTTAACCGACCAAGTCCCGAGTTTGTTTAGGGGCGGAGAGAGCGGAGAAATGACAGAATAAAAGGATGCCTTTTAAAATAATTAAAAAAAGCCATCGGTCGGGGGCGCGTTTAGGCCTGCTAAAAACCAAACGGGGGGTCATCAAAACTCCTTTTTTTATGCCTATCGCCACCAGAGGCAGCGTTAAGTCGCTTGAGTCTGCTGAGCTTAAAAAATTGGGGGCGCAAATTATCTTAAGCAACAGTTACCATCTTTATTTGCGGCCCGGCCTTGCCGTCATCAAAAAATCCAAGGGCCTGCACGGCTTTATGAATTGGTCCGGACCGATTTTAACCGATTCAGGGGGGTTTCAGGTGTTTTCGTTAGAAGCGAAAAACGTAAAATTCAAAACGCCAAATGAAAGGAAAAGTTTAGTCAAAATTACCGATAAAGGCGTGGAGTTTAAATCAGTTTATGACGGCTCAAAACATTTTTTTACGCCGAAAAAAGTTTTAGAAATTCAGGCGGCCATCGGTTCGGACATTAGAATGGTTTTGGATGTTTGTTCGCCGGCGAAATGTTCCAAAAAACCAGCCGAGCAAGATTTAGAAATTACTTTACAATGGGCCAAAGACAGCCTGGATTATAAAAATTCCAAATTAAAAATCAAAAAAATCGGACAAATCAAAAAGGCCAAATCAAAAAATTCGGCTCTCGGCTGTTTGGATTTTTTACTTTTTGGCATCGTTCAGGGAGCTTTGTATAAAGATCTTAGGCTAAAGTCTGCCAGTGAATTATCCAGGATGAGTTTTGACGGTTACGCTATCGGCGGTCTGGCGGTAGGCGAAAGTCCCCAGGAAATGTACCAGGTTTTGGATTACACCGTGCCCGCTTTGCCTAAAGATAAGCCGCATTACTTAATGGGCGTTGGTTATCCTGAACAAATCGTAGAAGCGGTTAAACGGGGGATTGATATGTTTGATTGCGTTATTCCGACCCGCGAAGCCAGGCATGGCCGGCTCTATTTTAGTCAGGCGGCAACCGGGGGCCGCCAGCGTCCGGGGTCAAAATTTTATCAGACCATCAATATCAGGGCGGAAAAATTTTCCCAAGACCTGAGCCCGATTAACGCGGATTCTAAGTTACCGGAATTGAGGCAGTATACTAAGGCCTATTTACGTCATTTATTTGCCGTCCAGGAGCCACTGGCTTTACGTTTGGCCACTTTGAATAATCTGGAATTTTATCTGCAACTGATGTCCAATATTCGGCAAGCGATTAAAAACAGCCAATATTAAGATCATTTAGGAGGTTCTGTCAGATTAAGTAAATTATGTTTCAAGAATCTTACAATCATTTGTCCGATTCCGGTAAAGAAAATCTTTGGAAAAGGTTTCCGCACGGCACCCTGGTTTCAAACAAGATTGAGGGAAAAACTGGCGTGGTGTTGCCGCACCCCGACGGCGATCAAAATTTAATGGTTAATACCTTTTGGGTAATGTATAGAAAAGACGGCCAACCGATCACCCAAGAGGATGCCGACTCTTTGGCGGCGCCTCAGGGTAATTATGAGAGGGAAAAATATCAGGGCTTTTTAACTAATCCCAAAAATTGCGCCAGCGTCGGCAAAATTCATGTGCCATTGCTTAAAGTTTCGGTCAGCGAACCTGAGATGATGAGGCCGTCAGACAGCACCGCCGCATGATTTTTTAACAGTGCTCCCGTGACCGTTTGCCATCATTTTCGGGTTAGTTTTTTATTTAAATTTATGTTAAAATTAAGTCATGAAATCTTCAAATTTCGCTGTCAGCTTTGTCAAATATTCCCTGATTGATCTGGTCAGGCATCTGCTTTTTTGGCCGCTGTGGTGGTATTCCGGGGGTTTATGGCACACCTGCAAAAGCACCACCCGGCGCATTGGCTATACCTGGAGTAGCCTGGCTTTATCGGTTTGGCTAAAAAATATTTTTCGGCCGATGTACGGACAGTATGATCTAGCCAGCCGCCTGATCAGTTTTTTGATGCGTTTCGTTCAGATAGTTTTTAGGCTGTTAATTATGGCGGCGGTCACCGCTATGTTTGCGGGGCTGTTTTTAGTTTACTTGGTCTTGCCGCCGCTGACCGTCTGGCTGTTAATTAAAAATTATTATGGCTGATCAATCCACAACGGCAAATCTGGAACTTGAAGGCCGGGAGCTGTATTGGGGCCGGCCGTTTAACAAAACTGAAATTTTTTTCAGGCAACTGGTGGCCGTGGTCAAACTGGCCGTTAGGTCTTTATTGTTTTTAACGGCCGTGGCCGGCGTGGGCGTTTTGGCTTACCATATTTTTTTGGCGCTTAAAAATCAACTGCCCCTTAATGATCCTTTATTCTGGCAGGGCCGGTATTTTGATTATTTTTTGTGGTCGGTTGTTCTGGACATGTACTTATTTTATAACCTGGGTTTGGATGCAAAAAGGAGTTATAACGTCATCAGAAAATCTTTTAAGCCGCAGGCCGCCGGTAAAGCCAAATTAAAAAAGGTGGACATGTCCGACAGTTTTTCTTTAGAGGCCTTGAGGGTTTTGGATAAAGCGTATCTTAAAGCCTGGCGGTCTAATAAAGCTTTTAATTTATTGTTTATCTTTTCCCGGCTTTTATCCGCCAAGATCGCCGCCGTTATTTTTGGACGTTTGGGCCTGTCAGTCAAAGACATCAAAATTTATAATAAAAAATTCCTTGAAAATTTGCCCCGCGGCGGCACTGTTTTAGACCAAAAAGTGCACCAGGTTTTGTCCAGGGCTTATGATCTGGCCTACAGGGAAAGCCGCCCTAAAGTGGAAGTCACCGATTTGCTTCAGGCGGTCAGCGAACTGCAGCCGGAAATTCAGGAGATTCTTTACGAATTTAAAATCACCCCCGAAACAATCAATAACGTCGTCAAATGGGCTAATATCCAAAAAAAGCTTAGTTCTCGCTATAAACATTTGCGTGCCAAAGCTTACTTTAAGCCCAAGGGCACCATGGACAGGGCCATGACAGCTATGGCTACGCCTATGCTGGACAGTTTTTCCGAAGACTACACCCAACTGGCCCGGGCCGGTTATCTGCCGCTGTGCGTGGCGCGCGATCAGGAGCTATCCGAGATTTTTAATATTATTGAAGGCGGCAAGAACAGCGTTGTCCTGGTCGGTTTGCCCGGGGTGGGCAAGTCCAACATCGTGGAAGGCATTGCCAATATGATGGTTACCGAAGACGTGCCTAAGATTTTGCGCGATAAGAGGTTTGTCAGTTTGTCTATTCCGCATCTGGTGGCCGGCGCTTCCAGGCCCAACCAGTTGGAAGAGCGCCTGATGATCATCTTTAAAGAGATCAGCCGGGCGGGCAATATTGTTTTGCATATTGATGATGTCCATAATCTGGTCGGCGTCACTTCCGTTGGTTCCGAGAACGTTGATCTTTCCGAAATTTTGGCCAAATTTTTAATCCAAAAGGGCGTTATTACCATCGCCACCACCAATCCGGCCGACTACCGGCATTATTTGGAGGGTCATCCTTTAAACGAAGTTCTGCAACAGGTCATTATTGCCGAGCCCGAGGATAATCAGGCGATTCAGATGATTGAGTCTAAGGCCGGATTTTTGGAAGGCAAGAATCAGATCTTTTTCTCTTATGACGCTTTGGCCAAGGCCGTCAAGCTTTCTCGGCGCTATATTCCCGATCATTATCTGCCGGATAAGGCCTTTAAAATCCTGGAAGAGGTGGCCGTCCAGGTCAGGCAGTCTAAGGGCAAAAATCACGCGGTCACCGGCGAAGACGTGGCCGGGGTTATTTCCGCTCATACCCACATTCCTTTGACCGAAGTGACGCAAGCGGAGTCAGAAAAATTGCTCAATCTGGAAGCGAGAATCCACCAGCGCATGGTTGATCAGGCGGAAGCGGTTAATTTCGTGGCCTCGGCTTTAAGGCGCGCCCGCGCCGAATTGCGCGACACCAAACGGCCGATTGCCAACTTTTTATTTTTAGGCCCGACTGGCGTGGGCAAAACCGAACTGGCTAAAACCGTGGCTCAGGTTTATTTTGGTGCCGAGGAAAAGATGGTGCGCCTGGATATGAGCGAATACCAGCTTAAAGACAGCGTTAATCGCTTACTGGGCAGCCAAACAACGGGTCAGGGCGGCGCGGTCAGGGGCGAAGGCGGTGTCTTAACCGAAGCGATCCGCAAGCAGCCCTTTACCTTGCTGTTATTGGATGAGCTGGAAAAGGCTCATCCGGATATTTTGAATATTTTTCTGCAGGTGATGGACGATGGCCGCCTGACCGACGCGATCGGCCGGACGGTTGATTTTTCTAATTGCATCATAATCGCCACTGCCAATGCCGGCACTCAGTTTATTCAGGACAGGGTTAAGGCCGGCGAGTCTTTGGAAGAAATTAAAAATAAGCTGTTGCTGTCGGAGCTACGACAATATTTTAAACCGGAATTTTTAAACCGTTTTGACGGCATCGTGGTTTTTAAGCCTTTGGCCGAAGAACATATTTTCCAGATCGCCGGCCTGATGCTTGGTAAGGTTAAACAGCGCCTGGCCGACAAAGGCATCTATCTGGAAGTGACCCCGGAGGCTCAAGCTGAGCTGGCCACGGCGGGTTTTGACCCGATGTTCGGCGCCCGCCCTTTAAGGCGGGTTATTCAGGAACGGGTGGATAGCGCCCTGGCCGATTATCTTTTGCAAGGCAAGCTTGGCCGGCGCGATAAGGTTATTCTGGAAGCGGGCGGGCGGTTAAGCATTGAAAAAGCGGATAAGTTTTAATTAATTTTTCCCGGCTTAGGGCAAAATTTAGCTTAAGGCTATTTTTGTTTGCCAAAATAGGGGTTTTTTATTATAATGAGAGCAATCTTTCGCTGAAAGAATATTTAATTTATGTCTAAAAAATCAGCTACCGCGGAGGGTCATTTAGCGGCCGGACAAGGCCTGATGGAAAAGATGGTTTCCTTGTGCAAGCGCCGGGGTTTTATCTTTCAATCTTCCGAAATCTACGGCGGCATTAATTCCATTTACGATTACGGCCCCTTGGGTGTGGAACTTAAGAACAACGTCAAAAAAGCCTGGTGGCAAGCCATGGTGCAGCTTAAGGACAACATTATTGGTCTTGATTCCGGTATTTTAATGCATCCGAAAATTTGGGAAGCCTCCGGCCACTTAGCCGGCTTTACCGATCCTTTGGTGGATTGCAAGCAATGCAAGAAAAGGTTCAGGGCCGATCACTTGCTTAAAGCCAAAGGCTTAAAGCCGGATTTTCGGCCGCAGGATTTTAAACAGCACGGCCTGAAATGCTTGGAATGCGGCGGCGAGCTTACTGACGTTAGGGATTTTAACTTGATGTTTAAAACTTTTATGGGCGCGGTGGAAGATCGGGCGTCGGAGATTTATCTCAGGCCGGAAACGGCCCAGGGCATTTACGTTAACTTTAATAACGTTATGACCGCCAGCCGGCAAAGAATTCCTTTTGGCATCGCCCAGATCGGCAAAGCTTTCAGAAACGAAATCACTCCCGGCAATTTCACTTTCCGGATGAGGGAGTTTGAACAGATGGAAATGCAGTTTTTTATTGAGCCCGAGGCAGAGAAACAGTGGTTTGAATTTTGGCAGCAGGAGCGCTATGGCTGGTATTTGAATTTGGGTGTCAATAAAAATAAGTTAAAATTCCGCGAGCACGATAAAAAAGAATTAGCCCATTACTGCCGGGCGGCGGTTGATATTGAATATGATTTTCCTTTCGCCGACAGGGAACTGGAAGGCGTCCACAACCGCGGGGATTTTGACCTGAGCCGGCATCAGGAATATTCGGGCCATGATCTGCAAGTGGCGGCTGAGAGCGGCCAAAAGTTTTTACCTCACGTCATAGAAACTTCCGGCGGCGTTGACCGCGCGACCCTGATGTTTTTGCTTGACGCCTATACCGAGGTGGAAACCAGAAGCGGTGACGAAGAGAGCAAGCATGAAACTGAAGTCATTCTTAAATTAGATAAAAGATTGGCTCCCATTAAGGTCGCGGTTTTACCTTTATCCAAGAAGCTAGACAAAGAGGCCCGGGAGGTTTTTGATTTAGTCAGGCAAAGCCATATGAGCCAATATGATGTTGCCGGAGCGATTGGCCGAAGATACAGAAGACAGGACGAAATCGGCACGCCTTATTGCGTGACGTATGATTTTGATTCCGTTGAAGATGGCAAAGTCACGGTCAGAGACCGCGATTCCATGAAGCAGGACAGGGTGGCCATCGCCGAACTTAAGGATTATTTGAGGGAGAAGTGTAATGTATAAACTAGAAACTTTAGCCAATAAAACCAAGATTTTATTGGCGCCGCAAAAGGCCACGGACGCCGTCACCATTTTGGCGCTGGTTAAAGTCGGCTCCAGGCACGAGGCCGCGCCGGTGAACGGCATTTCCCATTTTATTGAGCATTTGCTGTTTAAAGGCACCACCAGCCGGCCGACCAGTTTGGATATTTCCAAAGAACTGGACGGCGTGGGCGCTGATTTTAACGCTTTCACTGGCAAAGATCATACCGGTTATTACGTTAAGGTCAGCCATGATAAATTGGCGCTGGCCCTGAACATAGTTTCGGACATGCTGTTTAACTCGCTTTTTGATCAACAGGAAATAGCCAAGGAACGAGGCGTGATCATTGAAGAGATTAACATGTATGACGATAATCCCTTGATTTCCATCGGCAACTTGTTTGAAGAAGTGATATTTAAGGGCAGCAGCCTGGGTAACGACATTGCCGGCCCGAAAAAGAACATTAGGGAAATCAGCCGCCGCCAGATAACGGATTATTTTTGGAACCATTACCGTTCGGATAATATTTTAGTGGGTGTGGGCGGCAATTTTGATTTAGCGTCAGCCAGAAGGCTGATTAAAAAATATTTTTCCGCTCCGGGCGGTAACGTCAAAAAAAGCCGTTTTAAAAAATTTGCGGCCGCACAAACCAAGCTCCGGATTAAAGTTAAGTATAAAGCGACCGAGCAGGTGCAGGTGGCTCTGGGTTTTCCCGCTTACCGCGCCGGCGATCCCAGAAATTATGGGTTGACCTTGTTATCCGTTATTTTAGGGGGCAATATGAGTTCGCGTTTATTCATTGAGATCCGGGAAAAACTGGGCCTGGCTTACCATATCAGGTCCGGCATCATTACTTATGAAGATACCGGCGCTTTGGAGGTTTTTGCCGGTTTAGACAAAGCCAAAGTGGCTTTGGCTTTAAAGACTATCAGGCGCGAACTGGAAAGCTTTGCCCAAGGACAGATTACAGACGATGAGTTAAGGCGTGCCAAAGAATTTGTTAAAGGCAAACTAACTTTAAGCCTGGAAGATTCCGCTGCCCATATTCAGTGGCTGGCCGAACAGCAGCTGCTACAGGGACGGATAGAAACTTTGGCCGTTAAGCTTAAGAAAATCGATCAGGTTTCGGTCAAGCAAATTAAAAAAGTAGCCCTGGAGGTCATTAAAAAAAATAAATATAATGTGGCGGTGATCGGTCCTTACCGGTCAGCTTCAAGTTTTTTGAATATATTTAAATAAGATATTAATCCATGCATAAATAATTTTATGGATACTAAAATACCCGCGAATATCAATATTTCCACCCAAACGTTTTTAAAGTTAATCCTCATTGTTTTTATTATCGGTTTTCTTTTTTTAGTCAAAGAAGTGCTTGCCTTGATTTTTATTTCGCTAATCCTAGCCTCGGCCTTTGATCCCTGGGTCGACTGGTTCCACCGCCATAAGTTTCCCCGGGGCTTGGCCATCATCGTGATTTATGTGGTTATTATTTCGGTAGTGGCTACCTGCATTATTTTAATCGTACCGCCAATTAGCAAAGAAGTCGGCCAGGTTGCCAAGAATTTTCCCTTTTATTACGAAAAGATAATGCAAAGCTATAATTATTTCCGCGGGGCCACGCCGCTTAAGCTGGGTAACGAAGTTCAGCAGGGCTTAAACACTTTAAGTTCAAATTTGCCTGGCGCCGTGACTAATGTTTTTTCCACCATTTTCAGCGTTTTTGGCGGCATCATTTCATTTTTCATCATTTTAGTCATCACTTTTTACTTTACGGTTGAAGAAGAGGGCTTGAAGAAATTCTTAAAATCGGTTTCGCCGTCCCGCTATCAGCCTTACATCATGCAGCTGATGGTCAGAATCCAGAGGAAGATGGGCCTATGGCTGAGGGGGCAAATGATTCTTTCGTTGATCATATTTTCCTTGGTTTTCATCGGCCTTTCCATTATGCA
>LCKE01000018.1 GCA_001001205.1 Parcubacteria group bacterium GW2011_GWF2_45_11
GACTTTCAAGAACTGGGCCACCGCCTGGTTTTTATCGTCGGCGACTTTACCGGCGTCATCGGCGACACTTCGGACAAAGATTCCGAACGGCCGATGCTGGCCCTCGCCGTCATTAAAAAAAATATGAAAGACTACGTCAAGCAGGCCGGCGAGATTATTGATCTGAAAAAATCCGAAGTTCATTATAACAGCCGTTGGCTGAAAAAATTGACTTACGATAAAATCGGCGAGCAGGCCGACCAGTTTTCCGTAGCCGAATTTATCGCACGCGAGAACATCAAAAAAAGATTAGACGAAGGCAGGCGCGTTTCTTTAAGGGAGGTTTTGTATCCCCTGATGCAGGGTTATGATTCCGTGGCCATTAAGGCCGACGTGGAATTGGGCGGCACCGATCAAAGATTCAATCTCTTGGCCGGGCGCAAGCTGCAGGTTTATTTTAAGCAAGAGTCGCAGAATATTATTATGGGGCCTTTGATGGCGGGCACCGACGGCCGGAAAATGAGCTCCAGCTGGGGCAATGTCATCAATTTAATGGATCAGCCCAACGACATGTTCGGCAAAGTCATGAGCCTGCCGGACGATTTGATCATGGAATATTTTACTTTAGTCACCAGAGTGCCCGTGTCTGACCTGGCGGGCGGGGCCGCGCAATTAAAATCAGGCGCCAACCCCCGGGATGTTAAAGCCAAGCTGGCCAGAGAAATCGTCAAATTATATCATGACGAAAAATCAGCCGCGGCGGCCGAGCAATCTTTTGAAAAACAGTTTAAAAATAAAGAAATACCTGAGGATATTTTGGCGGTTAGCTTAGAGGCCGGCTATTGGAAGCCAGAGGAATTATTGGTTAAGCTAAACTTAGTCTCGTCCAAAACAGCAGGCCGCAGAATGGTGGAACAGGGCGGGGTTAAAATCAACGGTCAGAAAATTATCGGGCCGGGCGAGGTGGTGGTTAAATCCGGTGACGTGGTTCAGGTAGGCAGGCGGAAGTTTATTAGATTAAAATAAAATGATTAAGCTGGTTATTTTTGATTGGAACGGGGTTTTGTTGTCGGATACCAAAGCCTGTCTGGAGGCGGATAACCGGGTTTTAAGGCGGTTTGGCGGCCGGCCGGTGGATTTACAGCAGTTTAGGGAAACCTTTGTTATACCGCTATCTAGGTTTTACCTCAAGCACGGTTGCGCTAAAAACGTCATCGCCCGTAAGCCTGAGAAAGTGGCTGAAGTTTTTCACTCGGTTTATGAAGCGCGGGCCAATAAGTGCCGCACCCGGCGGGGTGCCCGCCAGTTATTGCAGTATTGTCAAAATCATTCCATTAAAACAGTAATTTTAAGCAACCATACCGTTCAGGGCGTTACTGGCCAGCTTAAAAGATTAAAGATTGAGAGTTATATAAGCGACCTTTTGGCGAATACTGTTTTAAAGAGTTCCATTGAAGCGAGAAACAAATTAGAAAAAGCCGGGCGTTACCTGAGCCTCAAGCGGTATCGGCCGGGCGAGGTGATGATTGTCGGGGATACCGTGGAGGAAGTGGAAATCGGCAAGGCCCTGGGCCTTAAAACGGTAGCGATAACGGGCGGGTATAATTCCAACACCAGGTTAAAAGACAGCCGGCCCGATTATTTAATTAATAGATTGACGGAATTAATTAAGATTCTAAAAGAGAGAACCAATAAAGCCGACCTTTGACAGTCCGCTTTTTTGTTTTTTGGCTGAATCCCGCTTCGCTATATTTTGGACGTTTACATCCAGATGTTTTTAGATGCCATAAGGTTTTACGTCTATTGATCAGCAAGGCGGCCGCGGCCGCCTTGATTATTTTAAGCCCTGGCTGTAATAGGCCGCGGCCGCCTCCGGGGTGACCGGATTAATAATCAGGCCGGAGCCGATTTCCACCCCTGCCCAGATATTGCCCCGCGGCTTGATTTTTAAATAAAGGTGTTGGTCCTCATCGTTGATCACCTGATGAAAATAAAAGTTATAGGGCAGGCCTAGGCGTCCGATTTTTTTAACGAGATGTTTTAAAAATTTAGCAAACGATTTCCGTTCGCTGCCGGTCAGCTGGGTGATATTATCAATATGCCTTTTGGGCATAATCCAGGCTTCGTAGTGGTGCATGGAGGCGTAGGGCGTAAAACAAACAATGTCCTTATCTTCGCCGATCCAGCGCGGGCCTTTTTTTTCTTTATTAATAACGTCGCAATAAATGCAGTGGCCGGTTTTAAGCTTGTATTTTTGTTGCTTTTGGGATTTGTCAATTAAATGCGGCGGCAGAAATTGGGTGGCGAAAATTTGCGAATGGGCGTGGTCGACGGAGGCGCCGGCCTTGCCGCCGTTGTTTTTAAAAATTAAAATATATTCAATTTTCGGATCCCGGGAAATTTCGCTCGTTCTGCTTGAATAAGCTTCCAGTATTTTAGAAATGTGGGCGATGGATAAATCTTCCAGTTCCGGCTGATGTTCGGGGGTTTCAATGACCACGTCTTGGCAGCCGTAGGCCTGGGGGTAATTGTAACCGACCGCCGGATATTTATTGGGAATGATTTTGACCCACCAATCCTGGCGGTTTTTTTTATAGAGCGTCAGGCGATCATTGACATTATCCACCTGTCTGGGGCAAAAAATACAATCTTTAGCTTTGGCCGGTTTTTTTTGCTGGGGCCGCTCCAGATTGTACGGCCTTTTTGCTCTAACCGGGGCGATAATGACATATTTATCTTGAATGTAATCTTTTCTGATTTCAGGATTAATTTTTTTGGGCATATATTTTTCCGTATCGTATAATGTGTATCGTGTATCTTATTGTATCAGGCCACACTTTGCTTGATTTATGGCTGCACGATGCACGATTCCGGCTAGGCGGTTAGTTTATTATACAGTTCTAAATATTTTTTAGCCGAATTGGCCCAGGAAAAATTTTGGTTCATGGCCTCTTTGACGGCTCTTTGCCAGACTGTTTGATCGGTGGAGTAAAGGTTAATGGCGGCGGTTATGGTTTTATACAGGGCCTGCTGGTTGTAGGCGGTAAAAGTAAAACCGGTGCCGCTTTGGGCGTTGATTTCCTTGACTGTATCCTTTAAGCCGCCCGTCGCCCGGACAATGGGTAAAGTGCCGTAACGCATGCTGATCATCTGCCCCAGGCCGCACGGTTCAAATTTTGAGGGCATTAAGAACATGTCGCTGCCGGCATAAATTAATTGAGCTAGTTTAGCGTTAAAACCAATGTCAACAAAAACGTTTTTCTTTTTGCCTAGTTTCTTTAATTTTTTTTCGTAGCTGGGGTCGCCGGCGCCTAAAAAAACAAATTGAGCCTTTAGCTTCATCAGTTTTTTCATTATCGGCAAAAGAATGTCCAGGCCTTTTTGTTCCGCCAGCCGCGAAACCATGCCAATCAGGGGAATATCAGCGCCAAGCCTCAGCCGGCCCGCGGCTTGCAGGTCTTTTTTATTGCGCGTTTTACCCACAAGATTATCGGCTAAAAAGTTGTGGTTGATTTCGGTGTCGGTTTGCGGGTTAAAGCGTTCCACATCCAGGCCGTTTAAAATGCCTGATAATTGCGGGCGGCGCCGGTCCAGGGGTTTTTCCAGGCCACAGCCGAATTCAGCGGTTAAAATTTCTGCGGCGTAAGACGGACTGACGGTATTTAAAAGATCGGCATTTAAAATGCCTTGCTCTAAAAAGTTAATGGTTTCGGCGACATTTAACCTTTGCTGGATGGTCGCCAGGCTGTCCAGTTTTGGCCCAAACATATTTAACACCAGATCGGCGGCAAAGTCTCCCTGATAGGCCAGATTATGGATGGTTAGCAAAGTCGGCCGTGGATTATCCGTCAGCTTGGTTAAAGCCGGTAGCATGGCCGTATGCCAGTCGTGGCAGTGGATGACATCCGGCGCCCACTTTAAGGGTTGGAATATTTTTAAGACCGCCTGGCTGAAAAAGCCAAACCGCCGCGCTTCAAAGTCTGAACCCTGTGATGAGGCGTCCGGCGCCGGATAAATTCCGCCCGTACCCAAAAATTTGGGATGATCAATGAGATAAACGGGAATGTGGTAGTTTTTGTGCGGACTGGCGCCGGGTAAGGCCGTTTCCCAAAGATCAAAGGTTTCTCTTTGTCCGTCAAAATCCAGGGTCAGACCCTCAACCTTTTTTTGGCAGGGGTATTTTGTAAGATCAATAATGCCGTATTTAGGCAGAGCGATTCTGACGTCTATATTTAAATCAGCCAAAGCCTTAGGCAGGGAGCCGATGACATCAGCCAAACCGCCGACTTTGGCCAAGGGCGTCAGTTCGGCCGCCACCAGTAATATTTTGAGTTGTTGATCCATAGGTTTTATTGATATTTTGTCAGGCGGGGTTTAAGTTGCCGGTAAACAGCGTAAGGCACTTTAAAATATTGCCACTGTTCGTTAATTAAAACAGGCCGGCGGCCGGACAGGCGGGCATGAAAGTCCGACCCTCCGGTTACGACTAATTTTAACTTAGCCGCCGTATTTTGCCAATGTTCAATGTCGTGCCAGCGGTGGTAGGGCGATAAAATTTCCAGGCCGTCTAAACCGATTGATTTTAATCGGCTGACCACCTGAGTCTTCCAGCTTAATTGTTGAGCGGGGTGGGCGAGGACGGCCAGACCGCCGGCCCGATGAATCAATTCCAGCGCTTTGGCAATCGGCAGGCCGGTTTCTGGCAGGCAGGCTTTAGTTGCGGGTCCGAAGTATTTATTGATTATGTCAAAAAAGTTGGGCTGGTCGGTTTTTAAATCTTGTTTTATTTTGGCTAGATTTTTGGAACTTTTTTTCAACTCCCCGATAATATGGGCAAAACCTGGGTAACGCGAAGGGGTGTTAAACAATCTTGCTTCGTTGATTGTAAAACCCGTCTGTTTTTTTAGCACGGCTAATGATTTTTTAATCTTCGTTATTCTTTGGCGGGCTAACTGGTCCAAGGCTTTTTGTAGCTCAGGATTATGGATGTCTAAATTATAGCCTAAAAGGTGCAGACGGTATTTATGAAAGTGTGTGTAAATTTCTACGCCGGGGATGACCGTTATTTTTTCCTGGCGTCCGATTTTTACCGCTTCGGCCACGCCGGCCACAGTATTATGGTCAGTTAGTGATAAAACGGCGATATTGTTTTTTTTGGCTTCACCGATTAGCTGGCCGACGGTTAAGGCGCCTTCGGAATAGACGGAATGAGTATGGAGGTCGATGTATTTATTCATGATTATGTTAAAGTTAAATTTAAATTTTTTAAACGTCCGTAGAGTTGAGCCATAGCCTTTTTAAGATAGCGGACGTGGGTTTTTTCCGTTTCCCCCAAAATTTGGACGGTATATAAAGCCAGGATATCCAAAATTGATTTTGCTTCAAAATACGGCAAGGCGTTTTCCAGTTGCCGCGTTCGTTGGCGGCCGACATTGTTTTTATATGACCGAATAAATTTTTTTTGCAGGTGAATAATTTTTTTCGGCGGCAGCGAATCTTTGATGACGGTTAAAAGCTGAATGTTAAAATTGGCTAGATCGGCGGCAGGGAAGAAAAATCCCAGCAGTTCAAAGTCAATAATGCCGATTTCCGGACCATGCGGATTATAAATGATGTTGCTGGCCTGAAAGTCGTTGTGGCATAAGCTCAAGTGCGATTTGGCATAATGTAGTTTTAAAAATTTTTTAATTTTCTCAGCGGCCTGTTGTGACACCTCATAATACGCAAAATTGTGTCTTTTGATTTTTCTAAGCTTGTCGTCAATCCAGTGGATTTTTTCGTTTAAAGTGATTATTTTGTCGGAGGCAATTTTGGTGGTATGCAGGTCGGCCAGCCGGAGCGCGATTAAAGGCAAAGTTTTGTTATAAAAATTAAAATTTTTATCCGGCCAACTGCGGTAAACTTGACCGGAAAAATTTTCATAAAGAACAAACTGTTTTTTGGGAAAGTAGTAAATCGGCCGGGGGTAGTAATATTTTTTAAACTTATGGGTTTGCCACAGCCGTTGTAAAATTTTATAACTTCTGCGGTTGAGGCGGTTGCCCCTGACTTCCAGATGATGTTGATAGCCTGTTTTAGTCTCCAGCGTTATTTCATAACGCACCAAAAAACTGGTGGCCGCCAGCACTTTATAATGTTTGCTGGTGACTTGAGTGCACTTAATAAAACCTGGAAATATCCTTTTGATGTGGCGGTTTACCAGGTTTTGAATATAGCGGTTGTTTAAAAAAATTTTATAGTCTCTGACGAGGTAGGGCGACATATATAATAATGATCAGGGGTAAGTTTTTAAGCCAGATGTTCCTTAAGCTCTCGGACGCGGTTTTTTATCTGGGCGGCGCGTTCATATTCCAGATCAGCGGCGGCTGTCTGCATTTGTTTTTCCAGAGTTTGAATGATTTTTTTAATTTCCTCTTTTGACAGTTGCGTTTCCTTGCGGGTGATCCTTTGGGTGACGTCTTCATCTGAGGCGCGGGCCATTTGATCCACTTTGCCCGAACGTTGCCAGGCGAAACTGGCGTATAAGATTTCCTGGTATAATTTTTTCGCCTCGGCTTTAGGGCCAGGGGAGGCCGTTGGTATGGCTAAAACGGTTTCCATTAATTCTTTGGCGCCGCCTTCAATCATTTCAATAGACCACCAGGGCTGAGCCGAAGCCCACCAGTATTGGTCCGAATGCAGCGAGCGGTCCAGCATGGCTTTAATTTTACCGTAATACTTTTTATTTGGGCTGATTTTATTTGCCTCTCTGATGGCTAAATTGGTCAGCCGCCATTGTTTTAAGTGGATGGGGTTTTTAGGATTACGCCATCGCGAAAAAGGCGTCTTATTTTTTAAATCCCTTTTCATTAACGCCCAGGTTGAATCCAGGGGCTGGACTTTTTTAGCGCCAACAAAATGTTCAAACACTTCGGACAAGTTAAGGCTGATGAGTTTTTTTTCGGCATAAAGCTGAAAAAGCATTTCTTCCAGGCCCGGCCGGTGGTGGCCGAAGGTTTCGCCGTCCATGGCTGTCAATAGGTACTCCCGGCTTTTAAGCCTTTGGCCGAGCAGGTCGTAGAGAATTTTAGGGGAAAATACCTGAGCGGACAGAATTTTAAAGCTGGCATCCCGTTCTCTGAAAAAGACGTATAAATTTTTTAGCCCCTGGACCTGGAAAAGCTGGTCATGGGGCATTTGATTGACCTGACCGTTATAGGCCAATTCATCGGCCAAAACCCAGGTATAGCCCAATTCCGCGGCGATTGAGGCGATTTTACGGCTATAGGCCATTTCTGGGGAAAAAAAGCCTTGTGGCTGGTAAAGCCGGCCGAAATATTTTTGATTGGTTTGCGTATTAAGCCGTATTTGCCTGATAATTTCCGTTTTGGGAATCAGCGGCAAAAAGGGGTGGTACTTGGCGGAAGCCGTAAATTCAATCTGGCCCCTCTGAGCTAAGGTTTTAATGTTTTTTACGATGTCTTGTCTTCCGTTTTTTATCAATAATTCAGTCAAACAGGCGTTGATATTTAAAGTGGCTTTAGCCTCTTTATTCTGAAGCAGACCTTTGGTCAGTTTGTTATAGGATTCTGCGGCCACCCGTTTAATCCAATACGGTTTTTGCGTAGGCGGCTGATAAATATGGAGAAAGTTTATCCAGTACATATTTTAATAATTGGTAAATTGTCAATGACTGATGAGAGATTTTTCGTTATGACTTATTTTTTTAGGGTTTTTTCATAAAGCTCTAAATATTTTTTTGCCGGTATTTCCCACGAGCAGGAAACTTTCATGGCGGTTTCCACCAGTTTTTTCCAAACGTCTTTATACTGGTAAATTTCCAAAGCACGGGTAATGGCCATTAAGAGGCGGTGTTCATGGTATTTTTTAAAGACAAAGCCGTTGCCTTTTTTAGTCCGGGAATTAAAATTTTCCACCGTATCGGCCAAACCGCCGATTTTATGGACCAGCGGGATGCAGCCGTAACGCATGGCATAAAGCTGGTTTAAACCGCAGGGCTCAAATCTTGAGGGCAAGAGCAAGATGTCCGCTCCGGCATAGATACCGGTTTCCCATTTTGGCTCAAAGTTGGAAAAAGCTATTTTTTTAGAGAATTTTTTTTGAAATTTATTGATTCGGCTGACGTAATTTTTATCACCGTCACCCATAAAGATGAACTGGATGTCTTCAGCGAGGAGGGCGGGTAATATTTTAGCCAGAAGATCCAGCCCTTTTTGTTCGGCTAATCTGGAGGTCATGCCGATGAGCGGGATTTCCGGTTTGTTGGGCAGCTTAAAATTTTTTTGCAGCGCTTCCTTATTTTGTTTTTTAAAGTAAATGCTTTCCGCGCTGTAATTTTTAACCAGGCCCGGATCGGTGGCGGGATTGTATTCTTTTTCGTCAATGCCGTTAACAATGCCGAATAATTTATTTTGATTGTTGGACAGGATTCTGTGCAGGTCCTGGCCAAAATCTTTGGTTAAAATTTCCGCGGCGTATTGTTCGGAAACGGTATTAACAATGTCCGCATTTAAAATCCCCCGTTTGGCAAAATTGACGTACTCAATTTCCGGATCGGTAAACAGCGGCAGGGCTTTGCGGCCGAAATCTTTTTTATCTGACGGCACTTCCCACCAGTTCATGCCCATTTGAAAGCTTAGGTTATGAATGGTGAAAATCGTTCTGGTATTTTTTAAGTTGTGGCTTTGGTGAAACTGTTTTTGCAAAAGTTCCGGAATCAAACCGGTATGCCAGTCGTGGCAATGGATGATATCAGCGGGGAATTTTATTAAAGTGATGAGTTTTAAGGCCGCCAAATTAAATAAGTAGAAGCGGCGATTTTCGTGGGTTGAGCCGTAAATTGATTTTTTTTTGGAAAAATACTGATCATTGCCTACAAAATATAGGGGCAAATCCTTTTTCAAGTAACCTTTATAATAATTGACTTTAACCGTGTGTTGCTCGTCAATTTTGATGGCCACATTTTGGTAAACCGGTTTTAATTTGTGCTGGACGGCATCAATAATCTGGGTGTAAAAGGGGGTAACGGCAATGACGTCATGACCCAGTTCTTTTAAGGCCCTGGGCAAGTTGCGGGCGACGTCGGCCAGGCCGCCGCTCTGGGAGAAGGGCTTGACTTCGGCAGCCACGGAAACAATTTTTAGTTTTTTAGCCATTAATAATTTTTTTGTGAGTGCAGGCAGGTCAGGGCCGTTGCCAAGGCGTCTGCCGCGTCATCGGGGCGCGGGACGATTTTTAAATTTAAGAGAATTTTTACCATCTGCCCGACCTGATTTTTATCGGCCCGGCCGTAACCGGTCAAAGCTTGTTTGATTTCCAGAGGCGTGAATTCGTTAACGGTCAGTTTATTTTCCGCCAGGGTCATGAGGCAGACGCCCCGGGCCTGGCCGACCGCCAGCGCCGTTTTGGCGTTTTTACAAAAAAAGAGCTCTTCAACCGCCGCCTGATCGGGCCGGTATTTTTTGATGATTTGGCCGAGTTGCCGGTGCAGTTGGTCTAAGCGGTCAATCAATTGAGAGCTGGGTGCAGTTTTAATACTGCCGCACGCCAGCATCTTTATTTTTTGCTTGCTGATTTGAATCACCCCGTAGCCGGTGTCGGCCAGGCCTGGGTCTATGCCAAGAATGACGTTGGACGAACGAGTTTGGGCGTCTGGCTTTTTCGGGCTTATTTTATTTTTTTGCATAAGAATCGTGTTGGGCCGCCATTGAGCTCCCGGGTAAATCATTAATGATGTCCGCTGAATCGTCAATCGGGCAGGCATTGTGCGTCAGCCATTATCAGCCGTTTCTTAAAGATCGGCGTTGGAATAAAAATTATTAACGTCGTCGCAATTATCCAAATCCTCAAAAAGTTTTAGCAAAGTTTCGTCTTTTTTGGGCTTGATCATGTCTTTAGCCACGTATTCCAAACCGGCGTCCAGCGTGGCTAAATTTAAGTTTTCAATTTTCTTTTTAACGTTTTCAAACTGGTCAACCGGAGTGTAAATGGTCACGCCTTCGTCGGTGCGTATATCCTCGGCGCCGCTGTCAATCAATTCCAGCTGCATTTCATCGGCGAGCTGGTTTTGCTCCAGAGTAATTACCCCTTTTTGGCTGAATTGCCACATAACACTATTGGGTGAACCTAAATTGCCGCCATACTTAGAAAGAATATGTTTGATGTTTTGCGAGGCGCGGTTTTTATTGTCGGTCATAACTTCAATGATCAGGGCGATGCCTTCCGGCCCGTAACCTTCATAGATCATGTCCTCAATCTGCTGGCCGCCCAATTCACCGGTGCCGCGCTTGATGGCCCGATCAATGTTTTCCCGAGGCAAACTGCCTGCTTTGGCCTTTTCTATGGCCATTCTTAGTTTAAAGTTGCTTTCGGGGTCGCCGCTTTCTTTAGCCGCAATGGCAATCGAATTGGCCAGCCTGGTAAAGTTGGCTGATTTTTTGGCGTCCACGGCCGCCTTTCTTCTTTTGGTGGTTGCCCATTTGGAATGTCCAGACATAGATTAATTAGGTTAATGATATGAGAGAATCAGTGACTTATGGTTATTTTAAACGGCCCGGCAGGCCCCTTGCCAGACTTCTGGTTTTTTTTGATTTGGCAGGGTAATTTTACTAATTTTTTGCTTTAAAATCAAGATTTTTTTAAACGGCAACCTATGATATAATTTAGTCGTATGAATCAGGTTGAACAAAATTATTTCAAGTCCATCGAGCTCCTGGGCGCCCAGATTTTTCAGGCTTTTAATGAAGTTCGGTTTGTTAAGCTACCCTCGTCTTACAGGCGGGTTACTCAGCTGGTTGCCTGTGGCATGGGCGGATCGCAGTTGCCAGTAGACTTGTTGCTCGGCTTGTTCGGCCGGGAACTTAAGCTGTCCCTGAGTCAAGTTAGGGATTATTCTTTGCCGGGCTTTGTAGATGGCCGGACATTGGTTTTTATCAATAGTTATTCGGGCGGCACCGAGGAAGCCTTGGCCGCCGCTCGCGTTGCGCTTAAAAGAAAGGCTAAATGTTTTATTATCGCGAGCAACGGCGATTTAGGCAAGTTAGCCGGCGATCATCATCTGCCGTCATATTTGTTTAAGCCGGATAACAATCCTTCAGGTCAGCCGAGGATGGGCACGGGCTATGTCTTAGGCGCCATGTTAAACGTTTTGAGCCAATTGCATTTTTTGGAGATTGGGGCGTCCCACATCAACAAGCTCGTCGCTTATAGCCGCCTCTATTTTCAAAAATATCAGGATTTAAAAGCGGTCAGTCGGCTGGCGGGAAAATTATCTAATAAAATTCCCGTTATCGTGACGTCTGAATTTTTGCAGGGCAACGCCCATATTTTAACCAATCAGATTCATGAGTCATCAAAGCAATTGGCGTTGTCTTTTGCCATTCCCGAATTGAACCATCATTTATTGGAAGGCTTGACGTTTCCTAAAGATAATTTCAAGAAATTACATTTTTTGTTTTTTAATTCTGAAAAATACAACATCAGGAACCAACGCCGTTACCGCGTGACTCAGCAAATATTAGGCCGGCAACAGATCGGCTTTACGCAGCTTGTTTTTAAGGGCGATCAATTGAGCCAGGCGATGGAAATGTTGATTTTCGGCAGTTTGCTTTCTTACCGTTTGTCTAAGATTAATAAAGTTGATCCCAATAAAATCCCCTGGGTTAATTTATTTAAAAGTAAAATGCTCGGCTCAAGCTAATCCAGCTAAAGCCGGTCTAAGCT
Organism: Parcubacteria group bacterium GW2011_GWF2_45_11; assembly: GCA_001001205.1. GTDB lineage: Bacteria > Patescibacteriota > Patescibacteriia > UBA1558 > UBA10009 > UBA10009. The sequence continues at coordinate 11,701 of LCKE01000018.1, forward strand.
TAGCCGGATAAACACGGTCAAAGCAGGAAAATTTCGGCAGATAACACTTGCCTCAGTCTTGCTTGTTCAAACGGGTAAAGGTCAATGCGGTTAGCCTGCCTGTTTGATTGAGCGCGCCTGGTTGAAGTTTTTTGGAGGCGGGTCATTTGGGCGCTTATCCGTCTTATTTCTTGACCTATCAGATTGAGTCAGGAAATTTTAAAATGCGGGATTTTCTTTTATTTTAGGCTGAAGTAGTGTAAAATTGCCGTATGTTGGAGAATTTTATTGTCAGACTCAGGTTTTTAAATCAACGCTATTTTTTTGATTATTTTTTGGTTATCGTCATGGCTTTGGGGCTGTTCGCCTGGCTGCAGGCTTCGCCGACTTTGCCGGAACCCGACTCTTTTTATCACGCCAAAATGGCCCAGTTGATCAGCCGGGGAGAAATACTCCATCAATTTCCCTGGCTGGCGGCAACAGCCTTAAAAGATGATTTCACCGATCATCATTTTTTGTATCATTTGTTGTTGGCGCCTTTTATCTGGCTGCCTCAGCCATTGATCGGCCTTAAACTGGCTACGGTTATTTTTGCCGCGCTGTTAGTGGCGGTGATTTATTGGCTATTTAAAAAGTTTCAGATTAAATGGCCGTTTATTTTTATTATTTTTTTACTGACCTCTGAACCTTGGCTTTTTCGGGCCAGTTTAGTTAAAGCCCCGGCTGTTTTTTTGGCTTTTTTTGTGGTGGCATTTTACGCTTTAAGTCATCAAAAGAAATTTTTATTGTTTTTACTGTCGTTTGGGGTCGCCTGGCTTTACGCCGGCTGGCCGTTATTTTTATTGCTAGGAATTTTGTATCTTTTTGTTAATTATGCGGTCGGTAAATTGCGCCGCCGGCAGTCTTTATTTTTAAAGCTTAAGGATTTTTTATTACTTTCCGAGAACGGCCTTAACCTTAAAGGGCCTTTGCGGGGTTTAGTCGTCATAGTTTCCGGTTTGGCGGCCGGGTTGCTCATAAACCCTTATTTTCCCAACAATCTTGTTTTTTTCTGGCAGCAGTTTGTAAAAATCGCCGTGATTAACTTTCAATCAGTCATCGGCGTGGGCGGGGAATGGTATCCTTACGGTTTTATTCAGCTTTTGGCCGACGCGCCACTGGCCGCTTCTTTGCTCTTAGCCAGTTTGTTTGTTTTTGCGGCGACTTTTAGAAAACAGTCTATTTATTCCTGGCTGTGGGGTATTTTTAGTTTATTATTTTTTTTGCTGACTTTAAAATCCCGGCGCTACGTTGAATTATACCTACCTTTTACCGTGATTTTTGCCGCTTTTGCCTGGAGTGATGTCTGGCGGCAGGGCGGGGTCGCTTTGCTCTGGCGGGCGCTGGGCCGCCTTTGGCGTTTTATTTTTTTGGTTTTATTAAGTCTGGCGGCTGTTGGTTTTTTAATTAACATTCCCCGGGACGTTGTAAAAGTCAAAAACGACATAAAGCATGGTTTGAGCCTTGAACATTATCACCAGGTCAGCGATTGGTTAAAGGCCAATACAACGCCCGGTACTACCATTATTAACGCCGATTGGGATGATTTTCCCGCCCTGTTTTATTATAATGAGCAAAATTTTTATTTGACGGGGCTGGATCCGACTTTTATGTATCAGTTTGATCCACGGTTGTACCAGCAGTACGTTCAGCTGACTCTTGGCCGGCCGCTATCAGACCCCGGCTACGTTTTAGCCAATCAATTAAAAACAAGTTATATTTTATTGGATAACCAGCATCAGAGCCTGGAACGATTGTTAAGCGCGCGCGCGGATTTTAGACTGATTTATGCGGATGATGAAGCTAGAGTTTTTATTTTTAATGATTTAAAATAATGAAAACGGCCATTATAATGCCTACTTATAATGAAGCGGAAAATATTGTCAGGCTGATTCCGGAAATTTTTTCTTTAAATATTCAGGATTTGCGCCTTATCGTTATTGATGATAATTCTCCGGACGGCGCCGGCGCAATTATTAGCCGGCTGAGCCAGGATTATCCGGTTGAGGTCATAAGGCGTTTTCAAAAATCGGGCATCGGTAGCGCGTATATCGCCGGTTTTAAAAAATCCATCCAGGCGGGCGATGATTTAATTTTTGAGATGGACGCCGATTTTTCCCACGATCCTTTGGAAATTTCCAATTTTATCGGCGAGATTAATAAAGGCGCAGACGTCGTTATAGGCTCCAGGTACATTCCGCAGGGTGACGTCAGCCACTGGAGCCCGGCGAGGCGCCTGATGAGCCGATCGGCGATTTGGCTGGCCAGAATTATTTTAAAATTAAAAACTCATGATGTCACCAGCGGTTTTCGTTGTTATCGGCGGGAGGTTCTGGTCCACTTGGACCTGGAGGGTGTTAAAATTAACGGTTATGCCTTTCAGGAAGAAATTCCGTATCGGTGCGAAAAATTAAAAGTCAACATCGTGGAAATTCCCATTCAATTTATTGACCGTTCAGCCGGCCGATCTAAATTATCTTCTTGGGAGATTGTTCAATTTTTTTATAACTTTGTTTCGTTTGAGGCTCAAATATAAGAATTTTTTGTTAACTCGTTTTTTATTGATTTATTTATGAAAATATTTACGGATAAAAAGTGTTATTTAATAATAATTCTACTTTTTATTTTTCAGCTGATAATTTTATCCCCGATTAATGAATTTCCGCTTAATGATGACTGGGTTCATAATTGGGCGATAAATAACTATGTTAGCACTGGTCAGTTTATCTATCCGTCATTTTTAGCGCCTAATATGCATTTTTTGATGTTAGTGGATTTTTTGTTAGCCAAAATATTTGGATTTTCCTTTTCCTTAATGAGATTAGCTAATTTGCTATTTGCCCTGGCAACGATTTTGATCTTTTTTAAATTATTAAGATATCTCAAGGTGCCTATTGTCACTAGCCTTTTATTAAGTCTAACGCTTTGGTTTAACCCTATATTTTTTAATTTGTCGTACACTTCCATGGGCGATATACCTACGCTTTTCATGTTAACCTTTGCCATCCTTTGTTTTTGCATCGGGTTTGATAAAAAAAATTATTGGTATATTTTTGGGGGTGCCATGTTGGTCATATTAGGTTTTTACATTAGGCAGTACGCGATTTTTTTATTATTCGCCGTCGGAATATTTTTAATTTTTAAAAGAAAAGAATACCATTTAAACAAGATGGCGGTTGCTTTGGGTCTGCCATCACTAATTTTAGTCTCGGCCTATGTAATTTTTTATCGGCTGGATTGGTTGCCCCAGGAGATGAATATTCATTTTTTTCCTTCGATTTATTCTAAGCATATTATTATCAGTTTGTGGCAATATGTCTTATTATTTTCCTTATTTTTATCACCTATTTCATTTAGTATTTTGGCTAAGAATATGAAGTTGATGTTGTCCAAAAAAAATTTATTTTTAGCGTCTCTATTGTTTTTTTATTTTAGTCTCATAGGTTTTATTTTATTTATATTCAATAAGATTACCCCGAAGCTTGCTTCGTGGGGCGACCATTGGTAAGATAATCTTACCATGTCAACTAATGTTATTTAAAAATCACACAACA
>LCKE01000019.1 GCA_001001205.1 Parcubacteria group bacterium GW2011_GWF2_45_11
GATGAACCGTGCATCAGCCTTGCCTGGGTGGGGCATGAAATATTTTCCAAAAAAGTCTTAACCTTAACCTGATGGCCGTTAATGTAAACGGCCGGCAACGGCAATATGGCTGCCAGCCGCCTGGCTAACGGATCCTGCCAGCGCGCCAGATAAATGCCCATGATTAAGACGATCAAGGAGATAAAAATAAAAATCAAAAAAGTGACAAAAATCACCTTGGCTTGAGCGGCGTAATTCTTTTTTAAACCTGCGGCTGGCCGGCTGGGCGCTTGGGGTAATCCCACCTGGTCAGTCTCTGGCGTTAAAGTCCCGGTCTTTTTCTCAGAACGGCTTTTTTTAATAGTTTTTGTTTTCGGTTGCGGGCGGGCGGCAGGCTTTTTCTCCGGCGCCGTTAAAACGGGTGCAAAAACCGACTTTGGCCCAAGATGTAAAAAGGAAACTTTTTTATCCTCAGGCGGCGCTGGCTGCTGATTTTTTAATTCCTGCAAAATCAAGCGCCTAGCTACAGTTAGATCCAAATTGTCCGCCTGTTCCAGCTGGCGGTACTGAATGTTCAGATCGGGATCATCAACGATGAATTTTGACGATTGGCTGTCATCAAGGGCCTCAACTTCCCCATGGATTTTACTTTTATAGACTGTGGCGGTTTTTTGACGCTGTGCCTCACCGGGTAATATTTTTGCTGTTTGTTTTTTTTGAAAAACCATGGTTAATTAACTTTAAAAAAATAGTTCCACCATTTTTCGGCATTTGTTAAAATGACGATTTCTCCGGAAACTAAATCAACCGGCACGTCCTTGACCGACTCAGTTAGCCTGCTTTCGGCTGGTTCCTCTTCAACGATAATAATCTGCTCTCCAGGTTTCCTTAAATTAAGTTTCGTGCGGGCTTCTTTTTCCACAAAATCCAAACTCTCAAAATAGCCGATCAAACTGTCTAATTCCTGATTCCTGCCCTGCAAACGGTTGATTTCTTCTTCCAGGGCACTGACCTCCTTTTGCAAATCGCGACGATTGATAACCTGCTTGACCAAATTGGTTGAGAAAAAAATCAAAATAACCAGACTCAAAATCAACAATATTTTTGAAGAAAGAATCTGCCGGCCGAATCCACTCGATCTGGGCATAAGGTAAAAAAATTATAACAAAATCGGAGATAAATTTCAACGCTTACCCCTCTAAAAGACGGCGCAACTTTTGCGGATCAAGCCTGGCCTTAAGTTTTTTGGCCAGGAGGGTCAGCTCTTCCTCGGACAGTTCGTCGTTGTCTTTGGACTTATTATTTTGAATGGTCTTAACAATCTCCTGAATTTTCTGGGGGCGGGCGATCTTTTCCATGATGATGACGGTTTCACTACTTAAGACTTGAATCTTCAGACTACCGTAATGAAAAAGCGCCTGCCATAAACCCTTAAAATAAAAAGAGACGTCCTGAATCTTGTGATACTCGGTCTCCATCACCTGACGGTCAAATAAACCGTGCTGCTTATAAAGAATGACTCTTTGATTAGTGATTAAAAAGGCGTTATAATACCAGACAACCGCCAGCCTGATCAGCAATAACAAGCCAACGACCGTTAAAACCAAAAATATTATCAGACCCGGCCAGCCCCAGCGGAACAGCAAAATCATCAAAAAAAACGGCAAGAGTAAAAAAAACAGCGTGAGGATCGCGGTCGGCAAAAACGTCACCGGCTGGCGCCTGATAAGCCTGACCAGTTCTTCATCATCTTTTAAATTTTTGCTGAAATAGGACGTAGGTTTTGGTGATTAGGTGGATTATAGGTAGGTAGTTGATTGGGCGGTTAGGTGATTGGGCCGATTAGTTTGTCAGGCAATTAACTTGCTAAATAACCTAATTGCCTGATCGCCTGAAAAATAATAAACTAAATAAATGAAACGTAAATCAATTAAAACAGTCTGGATTATCTTGAGTTTTCTCATGATCTTTTCCATGATCATGTGGACCATCGGCTCCTTCTTTGGTTAAGTTTACCTTGCGGCCGCCTAAATGTAAACTCAGCCTCTGGACAGACCGGCCGTTTTTATGCCGGCTACCGCCTCTATCTTATTTTTTTATTTTTCTGACAATCCCCTTATCAGCGTCAACTTCCACAAAATCGCCGTCTTGTAAGGCCTGCGTGGCGATTTTGGTGCCTGTAATGCAGGGTATCTTTAATTCCCGGGCCACGATGGCGGCATGAGTCAAAACTCCGCCTTCATTGGTTACGATAGCCGAATATTTCTTTAAAACTGAATTATCCTCCGGGTGAGTCATACTGACAACCAAAATATCGCCTTTGCCTGATGCCCGTCCGCCTTTGTTGACAATTCCTCTTGTCTTTCCGGGATAAACAGCAAAACCCTTGATTAAACTTGGGTTTTGGCGATGGGAAAATTCCTTTTTTAATCTATTAAAAACTGCCTGATTGCTGGTTACATATTCAGAATGGTTTAAGTGAAGATAAGTGTAATTTTTCAATCTTCTTTTTAATTCTAAAATTTTTGGCGACGTCAATCTGCCGTTTATTAAAAAAGAATTCATTTCCGTCCGGGTCAAATACCTCACTAAATCGCCAGGAAATTTTTTTTGTCTGCCTATAATTATGGCGCGTTTTTTAAAATCCGATTCTACTTGAGGATAAAATGCAGCCAATAAAGTTCTCTCTGCGGATAAATTCTTTAAAAGCCGGCTGTGAACTTTTTTATGGCCGAAAAATCTCCACAAGCAGTTATAAAAACCTAAAGCCGAAAAATAAACGGGATAATTTTCGGTTAAAAATTTAAAATAAACCAAATCGTTGACATTTCTTAGCTGGCGATACTTTAGTCTGAATTCCTTAAAATAATCTAAGGCTTTTTTACGAAGCGCATAGAACTTTTGCCGGTTTTGATAAATTTCATTAAGCGGTTTGGCAAAAAAATTCTGATTAACTAAAGAATTGAAATAATTTTTCCGACCCAATGAGCCGTAAACTTTAAACGAAAGTCCGTAATTTTCTTTTAAAAAATCAGTGTACCCCCAACCGACGCAGCTATTCAAAAATAAGGGCAGGTTTCTTTCCACGCTTGGTCTTAAATTATATTTTTTTATTTCCTTTAAAAAATCCATAAAGACACAAATAACACTTGGCCGGTTAATATAGCCTAATTCTAGAAAATAAAACCGGCGGTTAAAACGGTTTTTATCTCTTTAAAACGGCCATATAAGCCTCTTGTGGAATATCCACTTTGCCCGATTTTAACATGCGCTTTTTGCCTTTTTTCTGTTTTTCTAAAAGTTTGCGCTTGCGGGTAACGTCGCCGCCGTAAAGTTTGGCCGTCACGTCTTTTCTCAAAGCGGAAATCCGCTCGGCCGCGATAATCTTGCCGCCGACGGCCGCCTGAATCTTTAAGACAAACTGCTGCTTGGGCAAAACATTTTTAAGCGCATTGACGATTTTTTTTCCAACCTGATGCGCCGAATCTTCATAAACAATCGTGGCTAAAGCCTCCACCAGCTCGTCCGAAACCAAAATATCCATCCTAACTACATCAGCCGGCCGGTATTCCAAAAATTCATAATTCAAAGAAGCGTAACCCGAAGACAGGCTCTTTAAACTGTCGTAAAAATCCACCAAAATTGAAGCTAGGGGAATATGGTAATGGAGAATAACCCGGTTCTCGTCCAGATATTCGGTATTTTTATATTCGCCTCTTTTCTCCTGAATTAAAGTCATTATTTCGCCGATGTAATCTTTGGGCGTGATAATGTCAATGATCATGTAAGGTTCCATGATTGCGGAAATATAGTTCTGATCGGGCAATTCCTGAGGACTATGAATGGTGATTTCTTCCCCAGTGCTTTTGGTAACTTTATAAGCGACTGAAGGCGTGGTAATGACCAAATCCAAACCGTATTCCCGCCGCAATCTTTCCTGGACTATTTCCAGATGCAACAAGCCCAAAAAGCCGCATCTGAAGCCAAAGCCCAAAGCCGGCGAATTTTCCGGCTCAAAAAACAAAGCCGAATCATTAAGCTTTAATTTTTCAATACCGTCTCTTAATCTGGGATATTCGTCGCCTTCCTGACAAAAAATACCGGCGTAGACCATCGGCTTAACCACCTTATAACCGCCCAAAGACTGCCCTGGATCTTTTACCAGCGTAATAGTATCACCGACTCTGGCTTTTTCCAGATCTTTTAAGCCGGTCACAATATAGCCGATTTCGCCGGCCACCAGCGCAGCTGATTTTTGATAATCCGGTTTAAAATAGCCAACTTCCAAAACTTCGCTTGCGGCCTGCGTGCCGATAAAACTGATGCGGTCGCCGGGATGAAGCTGGCCGTTTTTCAATCTGACGTAGGTGACCACGCCTTTATATTCATCAAAAGTGGAATCAAAAATCAAAGCCTGGACTTTGCCTGCTACCTCACCAGACGGCTGCGGTGTCTGCTTAATAACCGCCTGCAAAACTTTTTCCACGTTTTGGCCGGTTTTGGCGGAAACTTCAATAATTTCCTCTTCGGCGCAACCCAACAAATTGACGATTTCCTTTTTAACCTGCTGGGGATGTGCGGCCGGCAAATCAATTTTATTGATGACCGGAATAATCGTCAAATTCTGCTCTAAAGCCAGATACAAATTGGCGACCGTCTGGGCCTCCACGCCTTGAGTGGCGTCAACCAATAAAATCGCCGCTTCCACGGCCGCCAAAGAACGGGAAACTTCATAAGTAAAATCCACGTGGCCGGGCGTATCAATCAAATTTAAAATGTAGCCCTGGTAGTCCATGCGCACTGGCTGGAGCTTGATGGTAATCCCCCGTTCCCTTTCCAAATCCATACGGTCTAACAATTGGTCTTTCATATTTCGTTTTTCAACTGTTTTGGTAATTTCCAAAAAACGGTCCGCCAAAGTGGACTTGCCGTGGTCAATATGAGCGATAATGCAGAAGTTGCGTATTTGATTCATAAAATAATTAAACTTGAATAATCCTAGTCTCACCTGGCAAAAACTCCAAGCTTGGCAAAAAAATGCAGGCAGACGATGCTTAGAATTTAGAACTTTCTTTGATTAACGGTTTTAAATATCTCATCAGCCATCTTTTGACAAAGATAACTTCCTGACAGTTGGTCACCAGGCTTAAAATCAAATAAATAATCAGACCGACCATCCCGGCTGTCAGGCCCTGAATAAAAATGCCGATAAAGGTCTGCATGTTGACCAGCCTAGCCATAAGCTGCAACGCCAGATAAACCAATCCGCCGGCCAGCAAGGAATTAAAACCGGTCCGCAAAACGGAAAGCATGATTTTTTTATCGTCTAAATTGCCCACGCGCAGACGCAGGACGAACAGCAACATCAGCATATTGAGAATAGCCGCCAGGCTAAATGCCAGAGCCAGACCCTCAACACCCATCTTTCGGCCAAGTGTGATTGAGCCAGCAATGTTCAAAATAATCGCGGCCAGGCTGATAATCACCGGCGTTTTGGTGTCCTCAAGCGCATAAAACGAACGCGCCAGCAGGGGCGTTAAACACTGGGCGAACAACGACACGGAAAACCAGCCTAAAGTCTGAGCGGTATAATAGGTGTCCTGCCAGTCAAAATTGCCAAAGCCCAAAATAACCCTGACGATCTGCGCCCGCAACAGCAAAATAAAAATGGAAATGGGAACGATTAAAAAAATCAAACGGCGAAAATTGACGGAAAATGTTTTAACAAAATGCTCCTGATCGTGCCTGGCCAAAGCTTCGGAAAAAACCGGAAAAATGGCGATGGCCAGAGAAACGCCAAAAATGGAAGTCGGCAGGCTCTGCAGGTTGTTGGCCAGATTAAAAACCGCGATGCTGCCAACCGCTAAAGTTGAAGCGATGGCAGTAATCACCACCTGATTGACCTGCCCGGCAATCAGGCCTAAAGTCCTCGGAATCATTAAAGTCGCAACTTTTTTAACCTCCCGAGTGATTTTCCAATGCCACTGATAATGCCAGCCGGAGCGAATCACCTCCGGCAGCTGCACCACTAGGTGCAAAATTGAGCCAAAAACCACTCCCCAGGCCAGACCTAAGGGCCCAACCGCCGGATAAAAAACAGTTATGCCCCCGATGATGCCCAAATTATAAAAAAGCGGAGCCATGGAAAAAGTAAAAAACTTCCTCAGTGAATTTAAAATTCCGCCGATAATATTGCTGACCGTAAAAAAAATGATGCTCAAAAGCATTATCCTGGTAAACTGTACGGTTAACGGAAAAAGCTCCGGGCTAAACCCCGGAGCGATTAAAGGTACCAAGACCGGCGCTAAAAAAAACATGGCCAAGCTGATGCCGGCGATAAAAACCAGCAAATAATTTAATAATGAACTGGACAGATAAATCGCCTGAGCCTTATTTTCGTGCCAGACTTTGCTGAAAACTGGGATAAAAGCCGAAGCCAAGGCGCCCAGCACCAGGGTATTAAAAACCAGGTCAGGCAGTTTAAAGGCGGCGTAATAGCTGTCCAGCAGGCTGCCGGCGCCAAAATATGAGGCTAACAGCCGGTCTCTAACCAAGCCAAAAATTTTGCTGATAATGGTAAAAAATGTTATCAGGACAGCGCCTCCCATGACGGTATGAGACAATTTATCCCAAATAGTTCTCAACATATATATTTAAACAATGCCTCAATGTTGAGGCCTGACGATGCTAAGATTTTACCACGAAGCTAACATTATGTTAAGTCGCTGGATCAACCAAAAAGCTGCGTTTTATAGGGAATGGCATGGGTTACCTAACTCTGAGGAGAGAGATTTTTTGCCTGATCGGCAAAAGAGTTACATAATCCAGCCTCTATAAAAACGCAGCTTTTTAGAAGTCAACTTTTTTTCAAAAAAACATGGTTGCCGCCAAAATCCCGACGCAATCATTATAGTTTTAATTCAGCCGAGTTTCAAGGTTTAAAAAGAAATTAGTGGAGGGCGAATCCCGCTTGTCAACGGGCAGGATAATGATCTAGCAAAATTTCAGTTAAGAAAGAGATTCTAACCAAAACGTAATGCTAGGCTATTGTCCCGGTAAAAGCCTCCTATAGAATGCATGGGAAGCTCTCTCTCCCTCCAGTAATTCCCTTTTAAAGTCCAAGGAAAGCAACAAACAAGCATTTTGGAAAAATCTGTGTTTTTGTTTGAGACTCAACAATTTTCCTTAATTTTCTTAGCTTGAATTTTGTCATATTCAGGTTAAGCGCAGACAGATTTTTGCTAACAAAGCAATATATCACACATTTAATCAATTGTCAATAGCTTAAATCAAAAAAATAGCTAAAGTTAGCCAAATATTAAATAGCTAGAAAAAACTATTACTGAACGCTAGCCACGACGGCAAAATACTGATCTGATGTTAAATCAGTAAAAAATTCCACGCCCCTGGCTGTCTGCTTAAGCTCGGCTTCAGTGGAGTCACTCAACCAATCCACCTGCCAATTATCAGGTAAAAACAAAAAACTGCGGACTGAAACATTCCGGGCGCCTGACTGCTTTTGCACCAGCAAGCTGTAATTAGCGGACTTTTGCTGGCTTAAGCCGGCCAGCAGCTGCAAAAATTTAGACTGGTGCCCGGCCTGAGCCTGAGCAGCTAAACGGTAAGAAATCGTCAAAGTGGATTCCTGGCCTGGCTCGGTCTGCAACCAGTTGCCAAAAGCCGTCTTGTTAAATTCGTCAACGTAGATATCGGTGCCGGTTAAGGGCTCGGTGATGACTTTGCCTTCAATGTTTTTTAAAAAAGGATCATGGTGATAATTGTCGTAAACCTGCTTAAATAAAGTTTTATCCGGAGGCATTTGACCGGTGACCTCAATAAGTTCGGCGCCGAGCGGCACATAAACTTTCAAGTAAGAGACGTTATTGGCTCTGGCAAAAACATAGTTGGCATCGTCAGGGCTGATAACATCGCCCTTATGCCGGCGGGTGATGGAAACGGTGTTAACAATACTGCCGTCTGTTTGCAAGTAAGCGTAATGTTTAATCTCCGATTCCATATAAGCGTTGGTTTTGCCTCCGGCAATATTACTGTCAACCACCATCAGATAATTGCCGGGCGTATCATCCACTGCGCCGGTCCAGCCGAAAGCGGCGGCAACGCTCTGCCAATCATCATCGGCAAAATACAGCTGAATTTCTTTTTCTTTAAAAGCTTTATTTAAAGTGAGAATAAAAGGCAAAGTTTGCGTCTGCGTGAGGGACAATAATTTTTGAATCAAAACCGGCGCCAAATCGCTGATGATTTCCTTGGGCTGATTCTTGGACTTATCATACTCAAACAGCGTGGCGTGTTGCAAGGCCAAAACCACGTCGGCAGGGGTCAGGATTTTATCGTATTCAGGCAAATCAATGTTGCCGACAATCTTTAATAATTCAGGAATCAGGGTGGCGTTAAGAGCAATAACGCCGTCCACCGTCGGACCGCCGCTTTGTTCCAAAAACCACTGGGCCTTGACGGCCGAGGTCTTAAAATCAACGAACCAATTACTGTCCCAAAAAGACCAGGCCGAACCCACCAAATGCAAAGGCGCGGGAGCGATCACCCGGCCAGTCATATAGCCCTTGGTATCATATGTGCCGCCGGCTGGCACTTCCAAATTAACAATCTCGCCTTTTTTAACATCCAGGATGGCGTAGCTGCCGAAAAAGCCGCCGCTAGGCCTTAATTCATAAGGATTCTGAAACATCAGCAGATAGCGCATAGGCTGTTCATGTCCGAGCATCATCAAAGAAAAGCCAAAAAGATTCCTAAACTTCTGCAGATTATTTTCAAACTCCGGTAGATTGGACTGAATTTGCACAAAAAATTCTCGGTAATCCGGAGGGACAACTGAGGCGTCAACCTGCTTAAGATAAAAACCGGCCTGCTCCAAATCCGCCAAAATGCCGGTCAAACCCTGTTGAATATCTATTAACCCGTCGGTTAAAGTTAAATTAAGATCCTTAGGCGACTGCGCTTCGGCAAAAAGCCTGGAGATGGCCTGAGCCGCGGCTGACAATGATTCGCCTGCCAGCAACAAGTTTTCGGCTGAAGCCAATTTCTTGCCGGCGGACGGAATTACCCGTATAAGCTGAAGCAAGCTCTGATTATACTGCTCCAAATAATTCCTGGCTTCCCCCAAGTAATTACTGGCGCTGTTAAAACTGTAACCGGCGCTCTGCCAGTCTAAGCGGCCGGCCGCCTCCGCTCCCAGTTTGAGTTCCTCCAAGGCCACCTCGCTCACACCCAAAACCTGACCCTTGGTTTTAATTAAATGCTTATAAAAAAATAATCCGCGAATTGGGGCGATTAGCAACAGGGCGATTAAAGCGAAATTTAAGGCAAATTTAAAATTTATCAGCCAACTGGTTTTATGTGATTTTTGAGCTGCTACCCTGGGAACCGGCTGCCGAACGGATTTAGGCTTTTTCACTTTAAACAAATATTGATGAAATTTGTCTCCCAACTCATCCAGGCGGTCAATAAACTTTGTCCTGACTAATAAGCTTGGCGGCAAAACCGCCGGTACCGCCTCTTCAATTTTTTTAATGTTCAACGCCGGTTTAGGCTGGGACAATGTTGCCTCGCTAAAAAATTTTTTTAAGGCGCTTTGCCTAGGCCGGTCAAAACTGGACTGTTGCGCTCTGATTTTTAAATCAAGCAAATGGGCGGAGTTAGCCGCTTGATACGATTTGATCTGTAAAAACCCCTGGCCCTTGTTCTTTAATCTTATTTTAACTTCTGACTGGGGCAAAAGCTCTTTAAAAACGCCATCCAACTTTTCACCTTCAATCAGCTGATCCAACGCGCTAATGACCTCCGGCATGGCGTTACTTTCCAAACCGACTGAATAATTAATTTGTTCTTCAATCAATAAGCTGTCCAAGTCAAAATCAACCTTGTCATTTTGTGGGTTGGATTGAGGCTTAAGCGCCGTCTGTAAATTATTCTTGAGGGCGGCCTGGTTCAAGCTGCCACTTGAGGCCTGCTTGCGGGATTTTTTCTTGACTGCCGGTTTTTTAACCCGCTTAGCATTTTTTTTCTTAACGCTTTTTTTGCCTATGGCCAATTTATGGCTTGGCCGGCTGGGCGAGATGACTTTTTTGATTTTTTTAATCATGGGGAAAACTTGAGATACACGCCGTTATTATAACACGAAAAAATTATTCTCGTAAGACGAACTACTCGGGTTCCTGATATAGCTTTATGGTTTCTAAAACCATTTTCTGCCAGCTGAATCTTTGCCGGTTTATCTGACCCTGGCAAATCAAATCCTGACGGACCTTTTGATCTTCTAAGACCAACTTTATTTTCTCAGCCATCTCAGCCTCGCTTTCAGGATTAAAGTAAAGAGCTCCCCTGCCTAAAACTTCGGGCAGGGCTGAACAATCGGCAGCCACCACTGGCAGGCCATAAGCCTGGGCCTCCAGCGGCGGCAGGCCAAAACCTTCATACAGCGAAGGAAAAATAAAAATGAGCGCCCGTTGATACAGGGCGGCCAATTCGGCATCGCTAAGATAACCGGTTAAAATAATATCGTCCGTCTTAAAACTAGTGGCCAGCCTCCGGTAAAATATGTCTTCCAGCCCCGCTAAAACCAACTGGTAACGGCCAACCGGCTCGATTTTTTGAAAAACTTTAACCAGACGTTCCAAATTCTTGTGCGGATAAGCCGCGCCCACATAAAGTAAAAAGGGCTTGCTGATTTTTAACCGATCCAGTCCGGTTGCTGGCTGGTTATTTTCCAAATCGCCGCCTTCATGAATTTTCACGATCTTCGCCAAGGGAACATGATAAATATTGGCAAGATCCTGACGGACAAACTCCGAAGGCACGATAATTGTTACCGCCCGCTTAACCGCCCGGCGGACCATGCCTTTGTACAAAAACAGTTTAAGGCGATATTGCCAATGCGGCAAAGTCGTGGCCCGCGAATCGGGAAAATGATCTATGATCAAATCGTGGATAGTGACGATGTAACGCCCGGTAAAATTAAACGGCACGTTAAAATGAGGAAAATGCATCAAATCCAGATTTTCCTTCTTAATAATCCACTGAACCAGATACTGCTCTTTAAAACTGTACCAGCGGGCATTCAACAGGACTTTTTTGACGTTGGGAGACTGAATGGTGAATTCGTCAAAATTGTCCGAAGTTAAAAAAATAACATACTGATTATGACTGTCAGTTAAAGCCAGACCGTCAACCAGGTGTTTAACATACCGTCCTAAACCGCGGTGTTTGGTGCCGTACAGCCGGGCGTCTATGCCAATCTTCATCATAAATTAGGGAATTTACCTTTATAAATCAACTTATCCAAGGGCAGCCTCTGCCGCCCAGCCAGCTCCCGCGCCTTTAAGTCAGGCTCCAGTTTATCCAAATCCTTGGGCGTGGCCGGATAGCCGACCGCCATCATGGCGGCGACCTGAAAATCATCAGGCACCGCCAGGTCTGTTTTCGCCCGCTGCCGATCAAAACCGATCATCTCATGCGCCGCCAGCTCCTGACTGACGGCTTCCAAAAATAAATTTTCCGCGGCCGCGCCGCTATCGTACATATAATTATAATTTTTCTTGCCGTTATGCGTAAATTTTATTTTTGCCAAAATAACGATCAGCGCGGCGGACTTTTCCGCCCAGGCATTGCCCTCGGTTAACAGCCCGGCCAGCCTGGAAAAATTTTCCCGATCATCACGGGTAGCGTAAACAAACCGCCAGGGCTGCTCGTTTCTGGATGACGGGGCCCAGCGCGCCGCCTCAAACAAAGACTTAAGTTTCTCTGCCGCCAGGAGTTTATCAGAAAATACTCGAGGGCTCCAGCGCTGTCTGATAACCTCGTTTATCGGATAATCGGCCGGCGCCGGTTTTTTAGGATATAACATAAGGTACTTTAAAGCAAAAACTTAAGCTGGCTTAAGCTGATCAAAAATCTGCTTGATCTCCCCGGCCGATTTTGACCAGCTGAATTTTTTAACCTGTTCATAGCCTTGATGAACTAACGACTCGCGCAGCCGGTCGTCACTGATTATTAGGCTGATCGCTTCCTTAATTTCGTTAACATTATACGGATCAACCAACAAAGCGGCCCGACCCGCCGCCTCCGGTATGGAAGAATTAGCCGAAGTAATTACCGGACAGCCGCAGGCCATGGCTTCCAAAGGCGGAAAACCAAACCCTTCGTAAAAAGAAGGCCAAACCAAAGCCCGGGCGTTTTGATACAAGTATTGCCTGGAAGCATGGCTGACGTAATTAAGGAAAATAATCCGCTCGCTGACTTTTGTTTGGCGGGCCAAGGAGTATATTTTTTTATATAGCCAGCCCCGGGCGCCGGCAATAACTAAGTGCAAATCCGCCCGCTCCAGGAGAGCAAAGGCCTGGATTACGCCTTCAATGTTTTTTCGGGGTTCCAAAGTTCCGATATATAAAAGATAATTGGCCGGTAAAGGCAACGGCTCGGTCGGGATGGCCGAAAACGGTCCGGCCACGGGACCAGGATAAACCGCCTCAATCTTAGCAACTGGCAAGCCATAGCTGGTGATTAAATCATTTTTGGTGTTTTGTGAAATGGTGAAAATTTTTTCTGCCTGACGAATCTTCTGTTCAGGCCTAACAAGATGATGCCATAGCCTCATTTTCCCTGAGCACACCCAGGGCAGTTTCTTAAAGGATAAATCATGAACATTAATAATCGTCCGACAGCCCGGGGAAACGCTCCAAAAATTAAGATTCGGGAACCAAAACAAATCACAACCGCCGATTAACTTATCCAAATAAGGCCGGTTAAAAAAAACCAGACCAAAATTCAAAATTTTGCTCGGCTTTTTAAAAACCCGCAATTCAACGTTGTTAAACTTGGCCAAATGTTCCACCAAGACCGAGGGAGGAATTTTAAAAGAATTATAAAAAAGCTTGTATTGATTTTGCCGATCAAGCTCAAATAAATTGACTAAAGTTTCGTAAATATAATAGCCCACCCCCGTCAACTGCCTCTCAATTAAAGGCCTGATATCGATACCGATGACCATAAGATTTAAAATAACCGCGGCTAAGATTCATTGTAGAAAAATCGCTAAAATAAAGCAACCCTAAGGCGAACCTTAGGGTCGGCTTTTTAATCAAATAATCAGACTATTCTTTGTTACAGCCGCAGCTGCAATCGCTCGGACAATTGCAACAATCCTTACAATGGTCGCCGCAAGAACACTTATTTTCGCCGGTTAAAGGAGCCTGGCATTTAGAACATTCCATAAAATGCTTAAGTTATTTTGATTAATGAGAAATTGGGCCTAAATTAGCAGCAACCGCCGCCGCCCAGTAAAGAAATCTTCATATAATTCAGACGGTTAATTATTAATAATGATTATCAATTACATGATAGCAGAACAATCACATTTTGTCCAGGGTCTCCATGACTCTGGTTGTTTTCTCGTTGAAATGAGGGAGTTCGGCGCCAGCAATCCTTAGACGGCTGTACATTAGCCTATACTCAAACGTATCATAGGACGATCCCCCCAAATACTTGACATAACGGCCTATATTTGCTAAACATCGTAATAGTTCCTTGAAATTAGGCTTATTTATGAGGTAGCGCATTGGGCGTAAGGCAATTTCCGCCAAAGACGGACAGGTTTATGCCTATTGCGCTACCTCATGCAGAGGAAGCCGTTAGCCAGAGCGATTCCGGTAAATCTCAAAAGGAGATAACGCAATGAGCGCGATTACTCAGCAGTCCGCAACGTCCGGTCAGATCAAACAGATCAACCGGTTCGCATCCGACGCCGTGGAGAAAGTTCTCACGGAGCTCGGTCTCGACAACCCTGGCGCACAGCGCGTCATCGAACACGGCGACGATTTCGCCGAGGCCATCCGCACGGCCGCCATCACCTCGCTCAAGGATCTGTCGGTCACCGACAAGTTCAAGAACGAGGAGGTGAAGTCCAACTACACGTACCCGAAGGAGTACAAGGGGCCGAAGCCGATCAACGACCAGATCAAGGCGATCGCCAAGATCTTCGGTCTCGATCCGAGCCACGCGCTCGAATTCGCCAAGACCCTGCCGGAACTCCCGAACGGTGCCGAAGGATGGTTCGCGATTCCCTCGGTGGACGCACTGGCGGCGAAGCACTTCCCCGAAGTGACCGATCCGATCCAGAAGTACTGCCAGGCGGTCCAGCTCGTTCACACCAATATCGCCGACTCCCGGTCGTTCTACAACTACCGTGAGGGTCAGATCACGCCGGCGCAACTGCGGGTTCACGCTCGCACGGCGCACGCGCTCGATCTGATC
>LCKE01000020.1 GCA_001001205.1 Parcubacteria group bacterium GW2011_GWF2_45_11
CCGCTTTGATTGACAAGCTAAGGGAAAGGTGCCGCAACCAGAATGTTTCCCTTATCACAGTCTGCAGAAATAAAATTTTTTTTCCAGGGCTCCACCCTGAAAACCATGAAAAGGCTATTGATTTTCTGGTCCGCAGAGGTTTTGAAAGCCCGGTTTTCAGTGAAGAGATGTTTCTCACACCCTCCTTGCGCAAAAAACCGGATTTTTTAAAGCCGTCTGAAAAACGATGTTTTGATGACAGAATAACCTTTCAGGTGCTAACGCCCATTCAAAAAGCGGATTTTTTGGAGTTCTTGAAAAAGGAAGATTCGGGAATGTTTAACCGATACAGCAACAATGGATGGGGATTGTGTTTTGATAACCTACAGAACCAAGGACTTGTTTGCGCTGCGCTCAGAGGGAAAATAATAGGTTGCTGCCGCTACGATACTATCTCTAATCGGTTAGGGCAGGCTGCCCTATATCGAGAATCCAAATTGAAAGAGTTCCGTCCAATCGCTAGCTCGGACGCTTTTATTGTCAGCGGGGTTCGTATAGAAGGAAACTTGCAGGGCAGAGGAATCGGTACCGGATTGGTAAATCATTGTTTTGACTTTATATTCAACGGAAGAGGGAAAATTATATTTTGGGAATCAAACATTCCTCAATTTTTCACTCGGTTCGGCGCCCGAAAGCTCAACGTATATTTAAAACTTTATGCTTCAACTACTAACTCATAGCGCTGATAAGCCGCAAATTTCCTTCCCGGGTAAGACGAGGGGGCTCGTAAGAGATTTTATGCTTATTTTGTTTGCTTTTGGCGATTTTGCTTTTAGGTTTTTTAGACATAACACGTTACCTCCTACACATTTAAAGCTTACACGCTTTTTAAAGAAAGTCCAGACACTCGGGATTTTAAATAGCTTTTTTATTCTAGACAAAAATGAGCTCGAGAGCAATCTTTTTTCTTACAAATGATTACCAACAAGTAAAACACCTGCTTTCCCCCTACGATGAGGGGGCATGGGCATTGCCCTCAGAGCATTTCGAATCTTTCACCCTGTTAATCCAAATCAATGCGGTGGGCTGTTTTTTATCCATTAGAAATATTCTAACCTATTTTAATTCAGGGTGTTTCAAAAAATGAAGCTCTTGATTTATGCAGATTCTCCCTACTGGGGCGGTGCCCCGCTTGCTCTTTTAAGAATCGCAAAAGGATTAGCGAAATCAGGAGTTAAGATTCATATCATGGGGCAAATGACCGCGCCAATCCACGCTTCATTGAAACAGAACCCATGGATTGAAACAGTAATCCCCATCGAGCACTACAACCTCCGATCCTACCTCCCCAAAATCAGACGCTGTAAAATCGATTTGATTTTGGGTTCCAGTTTTAAGCCGGATTTGGGGTGTGCGCAAATAGCAAACGCGCTCAACCTTCCCTTATTCTGGAGAATGGCTTTACATCCCAAACATTTGGGACGCAAAAAAGCCCCTTTAAAACCCGCTGCGGTTAATGATATTGTTCGAACCATCGGGATGCTTTCAGATAAAATCATTACTGTCTCTGATTATCTGAAAAAGCTCTTTGCCGGCCAGGGGTTCGAAGCGCACACAATTTACAATGGATGCGATCAACATCTCTTCAGGCAAAATACTTTTGAAAGAACTCTTTTTCGATCAAAGGTCGGGCTTCTTCAAAACGAAATCGGGATTGGTCTCGTCGCTAATTACCACCCAAGCAAAAATCATGCTTGCCTGATACACGCCCTGTCTCTTCTTCATAGTAAAAACAGCCGCTTCAAAACCTATTTTATCGGTGACGCTTTTAGGTCTAAAATGCTCTCCTGTCAAAAGGAGGCAAAAGAATTGGTTCGCCGTTATCAATTACAATCAAATATTTTTTTTCTTGGTTTTCAAGAAAGCATGAGCGTTATTTACAATGGGCTTGATGTCATTGTCTTTCCTTTTATTGATGAGGGTTGCAGCAATGCCCTTTTGGAAGCCATGGCCTGTCAAAAGATTGTTGTGGCAAACGGGTCCGGCTCTTTCCCGGAAATAATCACTCATGGCAAAGAGGGGTTAATTGTTCCTGCCGACAGCCCGGAAATCCTTTCGAAAGCTCTGCGCACAGTTATTGAAAATCAGTCGGATTTTCGCGCCATGGGGGCAAAGGCAAGGGAGCGCGTGATAAGACAATTTTCGCTTGGCCGCATGATTCGAAATTATAAAAAATTTTTCTTGAAAAACTAACCCCGCAGCAATGCGATATACCGATCCGCGCATGTCTGTATATTATAGCGGTCAACTTCTTTTCTAGCCCTTGAAGCCAATCTTTTAGCGTATTCTTCTTCAAGCAAAATCTTTTTTGTTGCATCGGCCAATGCCGCAGCATTTGCTGGCGGGACGAGAATTCCGCTCACCCCATTTTTTATCATTTCCCTTGGCCCTGACTTGCAATCAGTAGACACAACGGGAACGCCGACCGCCATAGCTTCAAGGACCGCCGTGGGGAATCCTTCACATACTGAGGACAAAACAAAAACAGAAGCCCTTTTTAAAAATTTATAAGGATTCTTTTGAAACCCTAAAAAACACACTAATTTTTCAATGCCTAGCCTCTTCGTAGTCAATTTTAAGTCACCAGCCAGGGGGCCCTTCCCTAAAATCACCAAACGGCATTCTGTTTTCCGTCTAAGCTTGGCAAAAGCTCGGAGCAAATAAATGTGGCCCTTCTGGTAGCGCAACGAGCCAATGTTAACAATAACAGGGATTGCTTCATTAAACCATGGATGCTCCCTAACCGTTTCTCCCGCCAACCGATTAATTTTATCAACATCAATCCCGTTATAAATGACGCTTACTTTTTCGGTCGGCAACCCCAAATTTCGAACCAAATCGTTTTTTACTCCTTCGGAAACGGCCACGATAGTGTCAGCTAAAGGATAGAAACGATTAATCCTCCTTACAAGACTTCCGTATCGATCCGCCTTCTCTCCCATGGAAGACATTGTCGTGTGATGCGTCAGGATCAACCGGTCGATATTCGTTTTCATTCTTGCCACAATCATGTCCAAATTCATTTGCGGACGGAAACTTATAACTGCTTTGGGCTTTTCGCGCTGGACGATCGTGCAAATCCTTGTTATGCGCTGCAAAGCGCTCCCGGTTCCAATTTTAATGATTCGGGTCTTTTTGGGGAGGTCGTAAGCTTTCTGATTCGAGCCCAAAAGGCACAAAAGCTTAACATTCCGCATTTTCAATTCTGCAATCAGGCTCACAAAAATTTTTTCCGCACCGCCGCCACCGAGATCCGGTATGGCAAAAATCACTCCGCAGCCTTTTTTCTGATTCATAACAAGTCTCTTAATGCGCCAATATTTTTGTGGCACATTTCTATGCCGAAGGATGAGCATTCTTTTAACTGTCTCGAATTTAAATTTATTTCATATGCCGGTATTTTATTTATAATTCGCATAAGTTTTGTAAAGGTGGGGGCCTCAAGGCCTGGGCAGAGCAAATTCTGCGCGATAAGGGCGTCCCTTCTTTGCGGGCTTAGAGGGTTGCTCCTTTTTCGGGCCCGTCTTTTTTTTATTTTCAATACCACAATCCTTGAAATGCGACAACCCCCGCCGATAGCGCCCACTCGAAAGAGATCCATGGCAAGGTAGCTCTTTTTAAGGATCGGATTTTGAAATAATCCTTTTATTTTCAAATCCTTCGGCAAGTTCACAACTAAAGGATCAATACTTTCCTTCGATTCAAGTTTTTTACCGCTAAAGTCCAAGACCGCTGTCTCGGAACAATGATAAACATATCCCTTGTTCAAGTACGAAAGCAGGGCAAGACCATTCTCCGCTGCTTTGGTTTTAAAAAAAATCAAAATGCCATCGCCGTTTTTAGACAAAAGCGCGGCCTTGATCAAGATACATTTTTTGTTTACTAACCGCTTGCCAAGAACCCTCAGAAACCCATCTGCCATATTTCCATGTGCCAAATTCCCAAATGATTTTCTTCTGCTCTTTGCCGCATATAGATTGAACCTCCACAGCAGCTGTTTTTGGCTCTTTGCGTCGCATTGCCTCAGCGGCATCACGATATTATTGAAGTCAATCAGCCAATTTCTTTTGTCTGCCGAAGCGTCAAAAATACTCTTTAAAAAACGGGCCCGTTGCTTGACATAAACCGATGATGCGCTGTTGGTGTGTTTTCGATAAACCATGCAAAATTTATTTATAAAATAAAAAGGTGCCATCCGGAAAAGTTTTCTAAACAGACGGAGATCCTCACCTTGCGAAATAAGGGCGTCGTACCCACCGGCTTTGATTATGAGTTTTTTCTTGACCATGCTGGTGCCATGATGAAAATCATGTGGCATTGTCTTGATAAAGCCCTCTTTTAGCCAGCCACTTTCATTAACGCCTCTGCATCCAAAAATGTCCCAATTCGTTTTTTTTCTCATCACAATGCCAAGACCAAAAACACCGCCCGCTGTGGGCTTCCTTTTACATATTTCCAGTTGGTTCCTTAATCGCCCCGGCAACATGATGTCATCTGCATCGTGAGCGACTACCCAGGAGCCTCTCGCCAAGGATAATATTTTGTTCCTTGTTGCCACAATGCCTCTTCGCACACGGTTTTTATAAAGCCGAAGCCGCGGATCTTTGCAAAATCGCTTTGCCACCTCATAAGTTTGGTCAGTAGACCCGTCATCGACCAAGACGATTTCGAAGTCACCGCAATCCTGCGAAAAAACGCTCTGCAGAGCCTTCGCAAGATACCTGGCAGCATTGTAGGCAGGCATCATCACTGTTATCGTAGGCGCTTGTTGGTGCCGTTGCTTTATAAAATACTCTGGTTTTTGCCCAAAAATCAGCGGCATCGAATTATAAGCTTTTCTTTTTCGAGCTTTTCTAAATACGACACAACTTCACGTTCCGCTTTTTCAATTTTGATGCGAAAGCGTTTTGCAAGATCTTTTACAATTTGACGCGGTTTTTTCCCCTTTTTAATCGCCAGCCAAATATGCTCCCCGCTCCCGTTTATGGTGTAGTACAGACCGGTTTTTAAATTAACAACGAACAAGCCTTCATCTGTTTTTTTAAAAAGCGAAGACTTCCCTATTTTTGCTTTTTTGTCATCGATCAATGGTCTAGTTTTACTCACGGCTTCTCCTCGTTCACATGAAACACCGATCGCTCTTAATCAGCGGCATGGGTTAAACTTCGATACGGCTTGCTTCAGCTTCTCTTGCGGTCCTTTTATCAAAAAGCTTTGTGTTTGTCGCAACATTTTCTTAACAATACAATCCGTTTTTAGGGTCTCCACAGCTCCTGGGCCACCGCACGCGCGCGCATAGAGAGAATAGGCCTCGGTAAACGAAATTTTTCTCGTCCTGGCGACGCGAGCCTCCGCAACATTTTGGATAAAAAGGACTTTGGAAATTTGGCACTGCTTCCCTATCAGATAAGTTCTGTAAAAGCACACATTTAGGCAATACTTGCCAAGGATCGGATTCCAAAATTGTCCCCAGGAATCCGCTCGGGCATTGATGCTCACGGCAGGGGTTGATATCGTCAAAGGGTCTACAAAAGACTCCCCATAAAACTTTCCATGCCGCTGGTAAAGAATCGGATTGCCGCTGGAATGATAAAAAAAATCGCGATTCAAAAACGAAAGCATGGCTTCGTCCCTATTTTTTTTTTCAGCAAAAATCAGAACACCTCCATCATGGCAGGATACCAACCCCGCATCTACAATCACCTTGCCGGATCTTAGCAAAGTGGCGGCAAAAGGCCGTAAAAAACCTTCTAGGAATCGATCCTGATCGCTTAGATGGCCCCACTCCATGTGGTCTTTGGGGCGAAAATCAATAATTTTTTCGTTTTTCCGACGCTTGCGGCGATGAGCAAGCCAGGCATAAAAATTAAGCCTCCATCGTAGTGTTTTTGCAAGAGCCGGGCTCTGCGCTCTAATCCGTATCCACTTTCCATTGATTAGGAAAGTTAAAACAGCGCCACGTTTTTTCTCCGGCAGGCTGAATATTTTTCTCATGGAATCTAAGCTTTCCCGTAACCGGCTGCGGCAAATGCTTTGCATTTGTCTTCTGTACACAAAACAGAACTTGTTCAAAAAATAAAATGGGGTTAATCGGAAAATCCGTCTCATCAGCCGGGCATCAACCCCCAGAGGCAATGAACTTTCATATTTCCCGGCCCTAAGAACATACTTTTTTCTAATCAGTGCCGTGCCGTGATTAAATGCTAGCGGCAGTTTGCCGATCATTCTCGAACGGTTAACATGCGTTTGATCATTATTTGCAGGGACTATTGGAAAAAGAATCTTTGTCAATTTTTCATTAACAACAATCCCTTTCCCAAAAACAACCCCAATCGCTGGGTGTTGTTCTAAAAAATCACATTGATATTTCAGCCGACCTTGCAGCATGATGTCATCGGCATCGTGGGGAGCGATATATTTACCGCGCGCGCGCGCCAAAATTCTGTTTCTTGTTTTTGCGTCGCCTAATCGCTGTCCATTTCTATACACGCGCACCCGCAAATCCTTTTCGTACTCTTTTGCGATGCGGTAAGTATTGTCACGCGAGCAATCGTCAATAACGATCAGCTCAAACCGTTTAAAATCCTGGTTCAGAATGCTTTCTATGGCCTCACGGATAAACTTCCCGGCATTGTAAGCAGGCATAACAACGGTCACAAGGGGGACAGATTCTAGGCGTTTCGGATTTTTGGGCTGTGACATCAGAATTCTATGCTAACATTCCGTTATTGTCAGTTTATAATTATTCGATTCACCGAGGCTATATTTTAAAATTTTTCATAGCGGCGCGCGCTGGAAATTATTTATTGGTTTATTTAAAAGCAGCCTATTTATCAGCTCCCGGCAACCATATCTCGTCATGCAGGATTTGTCATAGCTTGGTTTTTCAAACCGTTCTTGGGCGAGACAGGACATCAGTTTTTTTTGCGAATTGTATATCGCGACCCCTTTTTGTTTATCAAAAAATGTAACGATCCCGGTATTTCGCGAAATAATTGGGAGATCGTAGGCAAAAGCATCAGCAACCGCCCACCCGAAGCCCTCTTGAATGGAAAAAGAAACATACGCGCTTGCTCTTTTATACAAATAAAACAACTCGGCTTGAGAGATGTTTCTGAGCTGGATGACATTGTCAATCGGCCCCAGGGCCTTATAATCGCCTTTCAGGTGCCGCGACCTTGTCATGTCATTGTAACACCAAACAATAGGAAAATTGGAATATGGCGCAACTTTTTCAAGAACTTCCTTGCCCTTAACCGGCCCATAGGGATTGAATACTGTTAGCAAAAAATTTTGGGGCAAATTATCAATTTTTTTCAGCCTTTTGGGGTGCACACCCCTCACTTCTGGAATCGCAAAAAGAGTTTTGACGTTGCCGTTTAAGCACTGCGCGCCATTCTTACCGGACAAAACAGCATAATCGAATAATTGCTCGGCAGAAAATTTTTCAGTCCCATTGATGATGGCAATTTTTCTGTTAAAGCAATACCTGTGGCCCAAATAACGTGGCGTCATGCCGGCAAAGTAAATATACAGATCATAAAGAACGGATTTATCTAGCGGGATATTCAAATGGTAATTTCGCGTAGTCGGGAAAAAACCGTCGCGAACACTGTAGGGTGCAAATATATAAAATTCATGTTCTGGCAAAGATTCAATTATCGCTTTGAGGCGCCGCTCCGAACCGCCGATACCTCCGAAATAAACCGTCGAAATGACAATTTTCCTTACGTTTTTTTTTATTTTGTCCGGTTTTACCGGATTCCATTTACCCCACATTGTTTTATTTCTAACGATCGAAAAGGATTTAAAATAATAATCGGTATTGCGTTTATAGTAACGCGGAAACAGGGCCCGATAACCCTCGTAACGTTTGTGCCCTTGATGCAAAAGCGATATTTTGGCGCTTAAGTCACAAAAGCGGAGTCCCATCATTAAAAAACGTTTAAGCATGTCCTTGTCTTCTTTCCCGTAAACCATATACCGCTCATCAAACCCTCTCGCCCAATGATAAAAAAATGTCAGTGTCAACTGAATCCCGCAAGCCATGGGATAGACTTCCTTGGAGCGTGCGAATAATTTTTTATAATTATTTTTTAAATCAACAACACCGTTTACGTCGCCCTTGGCCAATTCATTCAGCTTGCAAACAACAACTTGAAAGGGATTTTTCTTAAGCGCTGCAATGGCTTTTTCAATATAAGTCTTTTCAAATATACAATCTCCATCAGCCGTCAAAACATACTTTGTGTTTGCTTTTTTTATTCCAATATTACACGCATGCGATTTGCTCCAAACAGAATTGGGCACGACCCTAATATACTCGGCGTCGTGCTGTGAACACAGGCTAACATAGAGTGGCTCAAAAGATTTCGCGCTTCCATAGTCCACCAGCTTCAACTTGACAAGATGCTGAGGATAAGTCTGGTTGCGGATGCTGGCGAAGGCATTGATCAATCGGAAATCATATCGATCCTTGATCGGAACAACAACGGTTATGTCTTCCACAGCTCCGCCTATCGCAGACGTCAATCGAATAAAATCCTTTAGCTGCCGCAAATGCCGGGTTGCGAATAAACGAATTATGCCCGTAGTGGTAAATTTATGTTTGAGATATTCTTGTCTTGTTGTTGCGCCGTCAAAAATCACATTCGCAAATGTCGATGAAAGCACGATTCCTCCGCGACCATTATCTGTTTTAAGGTCAAAACGGTTATTCTTTAAACAAACGTTCCAGCCTTTTAACGTTTTTTCTTATGTCAAATTTTTTTTCGATAGACGCTCTTGCGTTCTTTTTAAAGTTTCTAATCAAGCTCGGATTTATGATTAATTCTCTGATTTTTACAGCAATTTGAGAAGGGCTTTGGGAGCGAACCAAAATACCGTTGCCGTAGTGCCGCACTATTTCCTGAATCCCATTTACCTTGCTTGCAATTACCGGCGTCTCGCAGGCCAGAGATTCTTTTAAAACCATGGGCGATCCTTCAGAAATGCTCGCAAGAACAAACACGTCCGCTTTGCTGTAATAATAAGGTAGTTCCTCATTTCGCATTGCTTCAAGCAAGCGCACGTAACGTTCAATACCGCACTTGGCTATTTGTTTCTCAAGCTGTTGTTTTTCCGGGCCTTCGCCAATAATCCAACACTTAAAATTCATGCCTTCGCCGGCTAACAGCTTTACTGCTTCTATGAGAAATGCGTGGCCTTTTACCGGGTGAAAGCGTCCGACCGATAAAACAATAAATTCTTTTTCCTTTGCTACCACAAGCTTCCTGAATAAGCTCAAATTGATGCCGCATGGAATGACGCGTATTTTGTTGAGATTTAAATGCAATTTTTGGGCCATATAATTGCGATTATAACGAGATACGGTTATGATTTTTTTGGCTTTGCTTGTCCATTTAATCAGATCGCCTGGCGGGTTAAAAAAAATATCATACCCGTGCATGGTGACGGTATATGGCACCCTGGCGATCTGATAAACGAGATACGCAAATTCCAGGTGGTAATCCGCGAAATGGGAATGAATGTGTTGGATTTGGTGTTTTTTGACAACCTCAAGAATAGCGCAAAGCGAAAACAGGTGCCGAAGTTTATTCATGTCCCCTTGCCCGCTTCCATTGATGCGCTCCCAGAAACGGGCAAGTTCCTTGCCTGTCAGAATTCCATTTTCCATAAGCCTTCGTATTTTTGACGCGCATTGTTTAAACAACTTCGAATAGCCCTCATCATCCATCAAATCCGTTAAATAAAACACCCTGATCGACGACTGGTATTTACCAACAATATCGTGCACAATATTTTTGCTTTTTTTAAAAGAAAAAATAGTGATATCGTGCCCCATATTAATAAGCGCAACGATTTCGTTAACAATAAACGTCTCTGAAATTTTAGGAAATTCTTTCAATAAAAACATGATTCGCATTGTTTTTATTCTGCAGGCAGCCTTTTAAGCGTTACGGATCTTTGCAAGCTTCTGCTTCTCATAAGTTTCCATGCTTTACCGTCAGGCTTTTTGAATGAATACGATAAATATAAAAAATCTGATTGATTGCATAAAAATTTGTTTTCTCCCATAGCCGCCGAAAAAGATCTTCGTCCTCTCCAACCTTAAGATGCTCCAAATAACCGCCAGCCTCCCGAACAAGTTTTGTACGAAAAGTGGCAGAACCGTGCGGAAATTTCGTGTAAGTCTCAACCCTTCCGGAGATTGTTATCTTATCTTGCCTGTCTGACAAAACTTTTCGGGCGTAGGCAATTCTTATTTCCTTTCTATTTTTTTCTTCTACGGTTATTGCGTGACCAAAAACAACGCCGATGTCTGGATTCCGATCCAAAACCTCAACGCCTTTCGCCAATCTGCCCGCCAACATGATATCATCCGCGTCATGCGGAGCGATGTATTTACCCACAGCCGCGGCAAGGATTTTATTCCGGGTTCTTGCGACTCCCCAATTTTGTGAATTGCGG
This sequence comes from Parcubacteria group bacterium GW2011_GWF2_45_11, assembly GCA_001001205.1. Taxonomy (GTDB): domain Bacteria; phylum Patescibacteriota; class Patescibacteriia; order UBA1558; family UBA10009; genus UBA10009. Next base: position 10,510 of record LCKE01000020.1, read on the forward strand.
AGAAGCCGTATGCGAGAGTCTTCTTTTTGATATTGTTTGGCTATTTCATAGCTCCCATCGGTTGAACCGTCATCGCAGATAATGAGCTCAAAAGCCCGAAAGGATTGATTTAAAACGCTTTTTATGGATTTTTTTAGATACCGGCTGGCATTGCAAACAGGCATCGTGACAGTTAGTTTGGACTTTTTCATGTGATCTTAATCAAGGGAGCAAAGTGAGTAAATTTTGAAACACTTTATGTCCTTTGAGCGCTCCGGAACGACAAAGGGCTAATGCTTTAACATTTCGGCAAGTTTGAGCATGCCATTTGGGCCAACGCTAACAGAAAAACCTCCCGCCCGAAGGGATATCTTTTTAAAAATATCTGGCCGCCCCGCATACCGGAGATACAACTTGGCATAATTATCCCGAACAAGACGCGAATAAAGTTCCGACGCATTCAAACTCCGGCTCCTGAGTCGTTGAAATGTTGGGTTGAAATTGATAAAAAGGACTTTTTCGATTCGGCAAACATCTCCGGTAAGGTAGGTTCTGTAAAAAAAAGTATTGATGCAATACTTTTTTAAAATCGGGTTCCAAAACCGCCCCCACACATTTCTTTTTTTTCCGCCTCCGCTCGCCGAATCGTAAAGCACTAAAGGATCCACAAAGCTTTTTCCGTAGACATCTTTGCTTTTCAAGTAAAGGATGGGGGAATTTGCTGAATAATAACAATAATCCTGGCTTAAAAAAGCCAGCACCGCTTCCGATCTAACTTTCTCATCCGCAACAATCAGAAAACCTCTTTCACCCCTAGACACTAAAGCGGCTTCTAAAAAAGTTTCATTGCGCTTTATCAGCTGTTGCTCTAACGGATTCATAAACCCACATGCAAAAAGTTCCGGGTCAGTAACCCGCGCGGCTTTTTTTTGAGGGGTCTTTAAATCAAGCCTCACAATACGCTCATTGCTCTTTCGCTGCTTTTTCATCCACGAATAAAAATTGAGCCGCCACTGAATGGCCCGCATTAATTTATAGCAATCGGTTCTTACTCGGAGCCATTGTTTGTTGACATAAAAATATTGAATCTTGGGCATCTGCCGCTTCTTAGCTGTAAAAACATCGTGCATCCTTTTAAAGTTTTCTCGTAATCGGCTGTGGCAGACGCCTTTTTTTTGGATCCTATAAATAAAACAGGGCTTGTTTAAAAAATAGAACGGGGTGATTTTAAAAAGTCTCCGCATTAATCTGGAATCTTCGCCGATCGGCAAAGAAGCCTCAAACCTGCCAGCCTTAAGAATATGCTCTTTTTTTATTGTCGCCATCCCTTGATTGAAATCATAAGGCAGTTCTTTGGCCCGGCACGATCCGCGCAAAACTTTGCCGTCCTGCCTTATTGTGGGAGGAATTAAGATTATGACTCTTTCAAGATTTTCTGTGGCCACAAAACCCCGGCCAAAAACAGCTCCGATCTCTGGGTGTTTCTCCAAAAATTCGCAGTGATCTTTCAGCCGCCCTTGCAGCATAAGATCATCCGCGTCTAGCGCCGCAATATATTTCCCGCGTGCGAGCTTTAAAATTTTATTTTTTGTATCTGTCTCGCCCATCCTTCGCGTATTTTTGTACAATCGAACTCTGGCATCGCCCGTCAACTCTCTGACAATCTGGTAGGTGTTATCCTCCGAATGATCATCAATAACAATGAGCTCAAAGTGCTGAAATTTTTGTCTTAAAACGCTTTCGATGGCGGCACGAATAAATTTTTCGGCATTATAAGCCGGCATCGCCACGCTGATCAGAGGGCGCATGTGAATATTATCTTTTTACCTGCCAGCGGATCAGGCCGGCCTTTTCAAAAGTCTGCATCACGCTTAAAACATCCTGCAGCACCCGGTCCTTTGGAACCGAAAAGTGTTTTGCGATCATGCTTGCAATGATATAAACGGTTCGCTTTCCATTAATTGCCAGCCATATTTTTTCTCCTGTCGGATTGATGGTGTAATAACGTCCCGTATTGAGGTTAACAATAACACCGCTCTCAACGCCGCGGCCCTTTCGCAAATACACGTTTGGCTTAAAAAGAAACTCTTTTGTCGCTTTGGGAATTCTTTTAAGAAAATCGTCTTTTTTACTCGGCGCTTTCTTTGTTTTCATTCTCGTCCCTCCACATTAGAAAAGTTAACTACGGCTCCTACAGCATTTTCTCCGTAAACTACCGCCTGCCCACGGACCTGTCTTGATAGGGCTTTAAATGTTTGTTGGTGGAAACGGAGGAGCGGCTGATCTTCTGGCTCTTGACTATAAAAAATCGCGTACTCATCTCGCAGCAAACGCGACAGGATGCCTGCTTTGCCCAACGCCTGAACCGACAGTCCTTTGCCTAGTGCAAAACGCGGAAAAATAATTCGCTCGATCCTGCAAGACTTTCCAACGCCGTCTGCGCCCAAATTTGTCGGATTCAGTAAAAACTTGCCTAGCCTTTTATTCCAAACCAATTTCTTCTTAAGCCGCGGCAGATTTTTTAGAACTTTAGGAAGAATGCCTAGACTGTTGGCAAAGGCAAGGCCCATCACCTGCCCCTTATCATAACAGAGGATGGTGTGCTCATCCGAAAAATAGCGCCATCCCGCCTGAATAAAAGCTGCCGCAAGGGTGCTTTTGCCCGCTCCGTCCCCGCCCACAATAAGAACCCCAAAATTGTTTTTTGCCACCAGTGCAGCGTGCATCAAAATGCATTGGCGGATTCTTAAAAAATGCTGGTGAAAAGGGGACAAAAAGCAGCAATGGTAAAGCCAGGCATCGGTACGGGGGTTGTCTTTTTTAAGATAAATCGTAAGAAGGCCTTCACGGGACTTCGAATAGCAAAATTTGTCTCGAAGAAAATATTCTTTGCCTATTTCCCCAATTTCATCTTCAAGATCAG
>LCKE01000021.1 GCA_001001205.1 Parcubacteria group bacterium GW2011_GWF2_45_11
CTTCAATCATAGTGGAATCTATGCTTTTGCTCAAGATTACGGGTCGCTATCCTTCCCCAATGCCAAGCATTGGGGCTTGACGCGACGCGTTGTCAAAAAATTCAAAATTTTTATTATAGCTAATAAACTCTTTAATCAAAGTGCTTTTGCCTGAGCCAGGATAACCAAAAAATGCCAACAATTTATTCATAAACTTACTCAATCTCCTTAACTCTCTCTGCCACCACTTTCAAAATATCTTGATGAACTTCTTCCTGGGTCTGGTTGGCATTAACCACCGACCAGTTGAATCTGGCGGCCAGTTCCAAATGCTTTTTCCGGCATTCGTCCATTAACTCGTCGTTGGTTTCGTGCTGATGCACGGTTTCCTGGCCGGATAAAAACCGTTCGCCATCCATTAAAATGGCCACATCCGGTTCAAGCAAGCCTTTATTCAGGACGATCAGCTTTTCTAGGTCCGCTCCCTTGGACCAGCCCCAGGCTAAGCCGGTGCCGGTGTAGTCTTCAGCCACGATGTTGACGCCGTCATTTATTTGCAAACAAAGTCGCGGCTGGTAATCATGGCGGTTTTTGGCGTAAAGCGCCTGAAACTCCTCCTCGGAAATTTCCTGTTTTTTACCGCTTCGTAAAATTTCATTGATTTGGGGGCCGGTCGGGCTGAGATCATAAATAGGATATTTAAGATACTCAGCCTTTAAGCCGCTGGCGGTTAAAGCGTCGGCCAGCATGGTAGCCTGCGTGGACTTACCGATGTTGTTAATGCCGTAAATGACGATAAATAAACCTACTTTCATAATCGCACTAATGAACTTTGAGGATGAAACAATAAAAAATTTTCAATTAACTTAGAAAAATCATCCGCCGGCTTTCTCGCCTGATAAAAACCGGCTAAATATTCCCTGAACCTCAGCAGTTCCTTTAAACTGCCGCCTAGCCACTGCTGACGGTCGTTAAGGCTGAGGTCAATCAACTCCAAGGCCCGATCCATTGAATTATGAAAATTATCATCGTAACCATGCGCCAAAGAATTTCTGGCTCTCAACAATTCAGATGCGACGTTTAAAATCTGCTTGTCTTTTGGCAAAGCGTTCCACTTAGCCTGAGTTAAATCTTGATGAAAATAAGCCATTTACAGTTCAATTAATCGTCTGACAATTTCTCTGACTCTGGCGCGTACGCCCTGGTCTTTAATGTCCAAAGAGTTATTTTGTTGCGAGGGACGGATGTTGATTAAAGATTCAAACTGTATTTTTTGCTCAAACCCCCTATCGGGGTACAGATTGCCGCCCCACAAATCCGCTTGACTAGAGCCGTCATTTAATAAAATCTCCTCAGCATCAGCGTGCATTTCTCCACCTAAAGCCATAACCCCGCGATTGACATCGGCTACAAATTTAACCATATCGGTAAAAGGCTGATGCAAAAATTCCCTCAGCTTGCTTAGAGTGATTTCCTCTCTTATTATTTCTATTTTTTGACCCATATAAAGCCTCTCCTGACTTAGGCTTATTTTACCGTAAATCCTGGCTTTATTCAAACTGGGAAGCGTATTTTACAAGCGCAGATTTTTAGGTTAAAATAACTAAACAACCAGCTCAATATATGAAACAATATTTAAGCTTACTTAGCGAAATTCTGGATAACGGCGTCAGTAAAAATGACCGCACCGGCACAGGCACCATCTCTTTATTTGGCGCACAAAGACGCTTTAATCTGGCCGCAGGCTTTCCTTTAGTGACCACCAAAAAAGTCCACTTAAAATCCATAATTTACGAACTGCTGTGGTTTTTAAAGGGCGAGACCAACATCAAATACTTAAATGACCACGGCGTGACCATCTGGGATGAATGGGCTGATGAAAACGGCGACTTAGGCCCGATTTACGGCAAACAATGGACAGCCTGGCAGGCTTATGACGGTTCCGTCATCAACCAGATTCAAAATGCCGTGGACATGATAAAAAAAAATCCTGATGACCGGCGGATTATCGTTTCCGGCTGGAACGTGGCCGATCTGCAGAATCTGATTGCCGGCAAAAAAACCGCGCCGCCGCCCTGCCATACCATGTTCCAATTTTACGCGGCCAATCATAAGCTTTCCTGCCAGCTTTACCAAAGGTCAGCCGATGTTTTTCTGGGCGTGCCTTTTAATATCGCTTCTTACGCCTTGCTGACGATGATGATGGCCCAAGTGACCGGCCTCGACTTAGGCGACTTTGTTCACACCTTTGGCGACGTTCATATTTATGCCAATCATGTGAATCAGGTTAAACTCCAGCTCTCGCGAGAGCCCAAAAGCCTGCCCACCATGAAAATCAATCCTGAAGTTAAGAATATTTTTGACTTTAAATATGAAAACTTTACTTTGGAGGGGTATGATCCTTATCCGAGTATTAAAGCGCCAATCGCGATTTAACAAATAATCCAAGAAACAAATTACAGGATAAAAAAACATCCAAAAAAACAAATATCCAAAACTCAAAAGTTTGTTATTTGTTATTGATATCTTAAATTTATGAATTTTTCAATCATCGCGGCCATGGGCGCAAATAATGAAATAGGCAAAAACGGCATTATGCCCTGGGACATCAAGGCTGACTTAAAACATTTCGCCCAAGTGACCATCGGCCAAAAAAACAACGCCGTCATCATGGGTCGCAAAACCTGGGAATCCATTCCGGAACAATTTCGCCCCTTAAAAAACCGCCTGAATGCCGTCCTCTCGCGCCGGACGGATTTTAAAGCGCCGGACGAAGTTTTGCATTACGAGTCTTTAACCCAAGTTTTAAAGGAATTAGCCAATAAAAATCTGGATGAAATTTTCATTATCGGCGGTGGCAGTCTTTACCATGAAGCTATCCGGCGCGCCGAATGCCAAAAAATTTATTTGACCGAAGTTCAGGGCCACTTTTTGGCCGATACCTATTTTCCGCCAATCCCCCCCGAATTTAAAAAGACCGGAGAAACAAATCTTTGGTCCGAAGGTCAATATAATTTTAAATTTATAATTTACGAGAAAAATGGGTGATTAGGCAATCAGGTTCTTAGATGATTTGGTTCTTAGGCGACTTACATTAATGGATTAACCAATCACCAATTCGCCCATTCGCCCAATCTACCTAACCTGACTAACCCGCCTGACATCATCTGCCCGTGGAGCCCCATCTGCCCTCGCCCCTGGAACTGCCCGACAGCTCCGCCACCTCTTGAAATTCAGCCCGCTGACAAGGCATAATCAATAACTGAGCGAGCTTATCGCCTTTTTTAAATTGATAGGATTTTTGTGACAGGTTAATCAAGGTCACATTATACTCACCACGGTAACCGGAATCAAAAACGCCCGCCATGGTATGGATGCCATATTTGGTGGGCAAACCGCTTTTATCGCGGACTAAAGCAACGTAGTCGCCGGGAAATTCCAGGGCAAACCCCAGCATAAAATTAACTATTTCGCCCGGCTTGATTGTTTTATCTTCCCGGGAATATAAATCAAGTCCGGCGTCCCCGGGGTGCCCGTAATCGGGAATTTTAAGATCGGAAGATAATTTTTTTATTTTAAACCGCAACATTACTTGATTTTTTGTTCCAATTTTTCCAGTAAATATAAAACAATGACAGTGACGACGGTGGTAGCCCCAGCTAAGATATGCAGGCCAAAACCCACCGCCATGCCCACGGCCGAGACAATCCAGATGCTGGCGGCGGTCGTCAGGCCGTGGACTTCCCCCTTAGACTGCAAAATTGCCCCGGCGCCCAAAAAACCCACGCCGGTAATAATGCCGGCGGCAATTCTAGTCGGGTCAATCACGGAATCTTCAAAGACGCTCACGACGGCAAAGGAAATAATGGTGAATAAAGCCGCACCCGTGCTGACCAGCATGTGCGTTCTCAAACCTGCCGGCTTGCCGTCCTTTTGCCGTTCCCAACCGATGACGCCGCCGAAAATCGCGGCAATAACAATCCTTAAAATCAGATCAGTTTCGTTCATATTTTTTTAATTAATTTATATTCACTGATAGGTCACGGATGAATCACTAATCAATCACTAACGCTAGCCGTGAGCTATAGGCGATTCATCCGTAAACAAACGGCGTCATCTGTGTTTTGCGCTGACAATTCACTAATAGTTGACTCGCCTCGCTAATTACCAGTTAAGAGTTACTGCTATTCCCCGCTCGCCGTGGTGGCGGGCGCGCTTCACCATACGTGTTACACACTGCCCACCCCGATTATTTGGCGCTACGATCCATCTCTTTTAAAATACTGTCAATTTTTTGCCGAAGCTCATCCAAGCTGCCCTCATTCACTATGGTGTAATCAGCCTGCTTTAGGCAATCAAGAATCTGCTGAGAGTTGGGATCGTCGGATTTTAACTGCTTATTATCGTTTTCCTGGAATTGGTCAAAAGTCATCTCGTCGCCGCTGCGGCCCCGGGCCGCCATTCTTTTATATCTGATTGCCTGCGGCGCGTCCACCCCGATTAAATAAAATTCTTGAATATGACGTAAAGCCTGAATTTCGGCGGGGTGACGAATGCTGTCGGCCAAAGCTTTGTTTTCATCGGCGTCCTGAATCATCTTTAAGATTCTTTTACCTAAAACACCCGGCCCTTCTATGGTTCTTAATTCGTTGCCCACGTCGATCAAATTGGGAATGCTTTCTGGAACGCCCCGCCGCTCAAGCTCGCCCCGTAAAACGTCAGAAAGTGAATGGTAAACATAACCTTGTTCAACCAAATAACCGGCGACCGTCCCCTTGCCCGCGGCCATTTTGCCTGTTAAACCGATAATCATATTTTTAGCGGTCATGAGTTTATGGGTTAATATCAGACTGCCACTATTGACTCTTTAAAGTCTTGACAGCGGAGGTAAAACTTTTTAAGTCATAATCAATAGTTGCTTTGGGCATGGGCAGTTTGTCTATTTTAACTCCCGCCTGGGTGTAAAATTTGCCGGCCTGAGTATCATGAAAATCGGTAAAAACCACCACCCGCTTAATGCCCGCGGTAATCATGGCTTTGGCGCAGGTGGTGCAGGACATATTGGTTATATAAATGGTCGCTCCCTGAATGTTACTGCCGTAATTAACCGCCTGCACTAGAGCGTTCATTTCCGCATGATTGGTTCTGATGCAATGATTATTTTCCACCAGACAGCCTGCGTCCTCGCAATGGACATCACCGGGAATGGAACCGTTATAGCCGGTGGCGACCACATGGTTATCCTTAACAATCACACAGCCGCAGTGCATCCGCGGGCAGGTAGCCCTTTCGGAAGCCAACATGGCCAGCTTTAAAAAATACTCATCCCACGTGGGCCTGGGCTGAGTTCTGCCTGGAGGTAGATTGCTCATATTTAAGTTAGTTTAGTCTTTTAAACCTTTTAATTTTAACAGATACGGGCTGGTCTGACAAATTCAAAACCCCCGCCATTTTCGGACGGGGAATTTTTCAGCTATAACTTTTAACTTTGAATTTTAATGCCCGGGCCCATGCTGGAGCTTAAGGTCAATGATCTGATATAAGTGCCCTTGACGGTTTCGGGCTTCAACCTCTTTAAAGTGTTAATGAAAGCCTCAATATTCTCCTTAAGCTGATCGTCGCTAAAGGAAACTTTCCCCACCAACACGTGGACATTGGCCGAATCATCGTTCTTAAAGGCAATCTTGCCTTTTTTTAATTCCGCCACCGCTTTTTTAATGTCGGGCGTTACCGTGCCGGTTTTGGGGTTAGGCATTAGACCTTTGGTGCCCAAAATTTTGGCGATCACCGCTAAATCTTTCATAATGGCCGGCTCGGCGACGGCGATGTCAAAATCACATTTGCCCGAAGCTTTGATCTGATTAATGAGTTCCAAACCGCCCACCACGTCAGCGCCGGACGCCTTGGCCTCTTTTTCTTTTTCGGAAGTCACAAAAGTGGCGATGCGCTTTGTTTTACCGGTGCCATGGGGCAGACTTACGGTTGATCTGACTATTTGTTCGCCCTTTTTGGGATCAATGCCCAAATTGGCATGAATTTCAACGGAAGCGTCAAATTTAACGGTGGAAGTTTCTTTTAACAGCTTAATCGCCTCGGTTAAAGCGTAAGCCCTGTCTGGGGCGATTTTTTCTTTCACGGCCAGATAACGCTTGGATTTCTTAGACATTTTTTTAAACTTTCTTAACGAGGTCAAACGCATGAAACGACACGCTTCCTCGATTATAATAATTACCTAAACTTAACCGGATCAATCAGATCCTTTATTTGACGATCAGGCCCATTTGCTTGGCCGTGCCTTTGATAATATTCATCGCGCCATCCAAATCAACAGCATTCAAATCAGCCATTTTAACTTGGGCGATTTCTTTAATCTGCGCTTCAGTCACGGTGCCGACTTTATCCGTCAGCGGATTGCCTGAACCCTTGGGAATGCCGGCGGCCTTTTTAAGCAGCTCGGCGGCCGGAGGAGTTTTTAAAATAAAATCAAAAGTGCGATCCTCGTAAACGGTAATCTCCACCGGAATAATATCGCCGCCCTTGTCTTTGGTGGCCTCATTAAACTTGGAACAAAAATCTTGAATGTTTAAACCGTGCTGACCTAAAGCCGGACCAACGGGAGGTGCCGGATTGGCGGCGCCGGCTTTAATTTGCAACTTAATGGTTGTTTTAACTTTCTTAGCCATAGAATAAGGAATAAAGAATTAAGAAGAAAGAGGAGTTAGTTAAGTGTAAAGTGTTAAAAGCTGTATGTTCAATAATTTTTGATTTTTTGCCTACCCTGAGCGAAGTCAAAGGGATTTCTTGATTTCTTGTTTTCTTGATTATTTGCCGCGCCCCGCTCGCTCCGCTTGCGAAGTCGGGCCGGGGGTTTCTTGATCTATATCTTCTTAACCTGCAAAAAGTCCAGCTCTACTGGCGTTTCACGTCCGAACATAGATACCAGCACCTTAATCTTGCCTTTGGCTTCATCAACTTCCGAAACCTTTCCCTCAAAATCCCTGAACGGCCCGTCCACAATCTTAACCGGTGAACCGATGGAAACATCCACTTTGTAAGTCGGCTCCTCAACGCCCATACGACGCTGCAGTTCTTTGATTTCTTCCTCGGAAACAGGCGTTGGCGTAGTGCCTGAACCAACGAAACCGGTAACATTGGGGGTATTGCGAACCACATACCAGGAATCATCGTTGACAATCATGTTGATTAAAACATAGCCGGGAAAAATTTTTTCCCTGATGGTCGTTCTCTTGCCATTTTTAATTTTAATCTTGGTTTCGGTCGGCACTAAAACGTCAAAAATTTTATCTTCCATATCCAGGGATTCAACTCTCTGCTTAAGATTCCTAGAAACGTTTTCTTCGTAACCGGAATAAGTATGTAAAACGTACCAACGTCTGCCTTCTTGTAATGTTTGTTTTGGCATAATTCGTTAAATTTAGCAGTTAAGTCCGCGGTTTATCGGTGATTATCAGCGCCGTTGATCCTAAATCCGCGAAAGCTTGGCTGACAACGCCGACTAAGCGCAGACACTACTTCTTATAATTCATGAATTAATAGACAAAAATCTCTAAAACCTGGTTGAGAATAAAATCAATGGCTCCTAAAAAAATCGCCACCCCCAGGGAAACCCCGATGACCAATAAAGTATGGTTGCGGGTCTGTTGCCTGGTGGGCCAAACTACCTTTTTTAGCTCTACCCGGCTGTCTTTAATGTATTGGACTAATTTATTCATAAAAGCTTTATTTGCCTTATTTTGGGTCTTAAAAAGGGCCTCTTAGGGCCATCTGGAAAGAATAATAGCAGATATCCGGCCGTTTGGCAAGGGTAATAGGGGCATTATTTATCCCCACCCCCCCCTATTTCAGTATCTTTATAAATTTGTTATTATTTAAATAGTTATCTAAATATCTAATACACTATTAATGAATTAAGAATCTTGAAGAAAGCACAAATTATTCAAATCAATTAGTAATTTATACCCAATATGACGCTTAATAATACCTTTAAAGCACTTTCAGATCCGACCCGCCGAAAAATTCTGGAACTTTTAAAAAAACAAAGCATGTCAGCCGGCGAAATTGCGGAAAATTTTAATATCACCCTGCCATCCCTGACTCATCACTTTAATACCTTAAAGCAGGCCGACCTTATTTCCCAAGAACGCCAAGGTCAGCAAATAATTTACTCTTTAAATTTGAGTGTCTTGGAGGAGCTAATTGAAGGCTATTTTAAAATTTTTAAGTGAGACGGCGGCGAGCTTGCCGGAAAACAAACAAATCGCTTGATACGCATAATCAACTAATCAAACCAATATGAAATTCACGTTCAAATCAGAAATCCTACTCATCATCCTGGTACTCGGCGCCTGGGCGGCGGGCTTTTACTTTTACTCCGTTTTCCCGGAGACGGTGCCGGTGCACTGGAATATTGCCGGAGAGGTGGACCGTTACGGCTCACGTTTTGAAGGCGCCTTTATCCTGCCCATCGTGGTCACGGCCATGTATCTTTTATTTTTATTTATTCCTTTAATTGACCCTAAAAAAGAAAAATACCAGCAGTTTCAAAATGTTTATCATATTTTCCGCTACATTTTAATCTTAATCATGTGGGTGATTTATTTGATCGCTTCTTTTAACGGCCTGGGCTACAACATCCGGGTGGAAATCTGGATACCGCTGACCATCGGACTCTTATTCATTATTTTGGGCAACTACATGGGCAAGATTAAACCCAACTGGTTTATGGGCATCAGAACCCCCTGGACCTTATCCAATGATGAAGTCTGGAATAAAACCCACCGCTTAGGCGGAAAACTGTTTATGCTCATGGGCTTGCTCTTAATGCTTTCGCCGGTCTTACCCTGGCAGTCGTTGACCCTGACTTTAATCATTCCCGTTTCCATTATTGCCCTGGTGCCGGTGGTTTACTCCTATTTGCTTTACCGGAAAATTAAAAAATAAACCCTAACTCAACAAGTGCGCCGGGCGATTTATAATATAAATTTCTTAACTAATGCTTATTAAAGATTGAAGAGAATCTCCCGGAATACAGCACTTTAAGAACTTCTTCGGGTAAAAATAACCTGCCATTCATAGCCACAAATATACCTGGTGCCAAATGCTGAATTGTAGCAATGGTGTAACCTAAATTAAAAGGGGCGTCGGACGGCGCAAAACCAACCAAGGGTATCATTGAGCCTGTTAAAATAATAACTTGATCATGTGTCCTTAAATTGGCTTTTAAATACCGGGCGGTATCCGGCATGGTATAGGTTCCGTGGGTTATAATTATTTTCTTTGATTTGGAATTTTTCACGGCATTCAAAATCATCTGCAAATCTCTCTTTCTGAGTTCCCGGCTATCCTTCAGGCAGACCTCGGTAAATTCCAATTTCTCATATAACTTTAAACTTTTAATATAATTAGGTATAACAGACTCTTTATTGACGACAGCAGTATCTTTAGTCGCTTCATAATAAGAATCAATTGTCCCGCCGGTCATGATAAAATGTATAGTATCTTTTTTTGACATAGCATTGAATTTAAACTAATACCATCATTATATTGTTGGATAAATTTTACATCAATCCAAACAAAAATCCGCGGAGGACGCTGGCATTCACGGTCTTAAACACGGACTATTTAAAAATAATCACCTGATTACCTAATCACCAAAACACCTATTCACCCAATAACCTAAATAATATCCTTCCACTTGAGCCAGCCGAAAATAAGGATAATCAGGGTGGCCAGCCCGCCAAAAATCCACCAGATCAGCTGTTCCTCATGAATCAAAGGCAGGCTTTCGACGTTCATGCCGTAAAAACCGGTAAAAAGGGTTAAGGGCAACATGGAAACGGAAAAAATCGTTAAAATCTTCATCGCCCGGTTCAAACGGAAAGAAGTTAAGGATTCGTTGGTTTCGTGCAGACCGTCCACCAGTTCCTTGCCGTTCAGCAGGGCGGTATAGATCCTCTGAATGTAATCCAAAATATCGCCAAAATAATTCTCTAAATCTCCGGCCAGATAGTCTTGTTTAACGTTAACCAAAGTTTGGGCCACAAACCTTTGGGGATCAATGAAGCTTTTATAAGTTAAAATATTGCGCCGGAGCGTGGCTAAATCTTTGACCGACTGCTTGGTGTGTTCTTCAAAGACGGTAATTTCCAGACGGTTAATTTCCTTGGACAGCCAGTCAATAATCATAAAGGAGGAACGATAGAGGTGATCCAAGATATGATACAGAACGTAAGCCGGCTTTTTTTGAAAGACTTCAACTTGCAATTTTTTATTGCCGGCGATTTTGTAAAAGTACTGATTTAATGATTTTAATTTCTTCTTTTGAATGGTAATAACGAAATCCTTGCCTAAAAAAACATTCAGCTCATGACTGCCCAAAAGCGAGCTGTCCTTGTAAGTCACCGGAAATTGCAAAATGATAAAAGCGTAAGTCGGATAAACGTCTATTTTGGAACGCTGGGCCTCACCCCTGACGTCCTTTATATCCAGGGGATGGAATTTATACTTTTCCGTAATCTGCCTGATATCTTCAAGATCTGGCTCCACAATGTTCACCCAGGTAATATCGTTGTATTTTTTTATCTTAGTGGCCATAGCTATAAAAATTACAAGTGATAAATTGCAGGTAACGAATTAAATGACCACCCAAAAAACAAATCAGATATCCAGGTTCTTCACCGATTTGGCGTGAGTCTGAATAAAACGCTTTCTGGCCGTAACATCGGAACCCATGAGAATTTCAAAAATTTCGTCCGCTTTTTGCGCTTCATCAATGGTGACCACCTTCATAATCCGGGTTTGAGGATTCATGGTAGTATCCCATAACTGCTGGGGGTTCATTTCGCCCAAACCTTTATAGCGCTGGATGTTTAACTTATTGGCTTTAGCCGCCTTGGTCTCTTCGTTTTCAGCTTCCTGGACTTCGGCCGAGCCGCTGTCCGCAGCTTCCGCTTCGGCAAAAATACTGACCATTTCGCCGCCACCCAATTTTTTAACCAAACTGTCCAGCTCCTCGTCGGTAAAAACCCAATGGGCTTCTTTGCCTTTTTTAATTTGGTATAACGGCGGTTTGGCGATATAAAGATGCCCGTCAGTTATTATCTCAGGAAAATAACGATAAAACAAGGTCAAAAGCAATGTTCGGATATGCGAACCGTCAACGTCGGCATCAGTCATGATAATAATGCGGTCATAGCGCAATTCATGAACATCAAACTGTTCGCCGACGTTAGTGCCCATGGCCACGATTAACGCTTTCAGCTCGGAGTTGGCCAAAATTTTGTCTAAACGCGATTTTTCCACGTTCAAAATTTTGCCCCGGAGGGGTAAAATCGCCTGGAACCGCCGGTCCCGGCCCTGCTTAGCACTGCCGCCGGCGCTGTCGCCCTCAACGATATACAGCTCGCACTCCTCCGGATTGCGGCTGGAGCAATCAGCCAATTTGCCAGGCAATGTCAGGCCGTCCAAAACGCCTTTGCGTAAAACGGCCTCGCGGGCATTGCGGGCGGCGGCTCTGGCCCGCTGCGCCAATAAACATTTATCCAGGATGGCCCGGGCGTCCCTGGGGTTTTCTTCCAGATAAGCACTAAAATAATCGTTAAAAATCGTCTCCACCACCGTGCGTACTTCAGCGTTGCCCAGCTTAGCCTTGGTTTGGCCTTCAAACTGCGGTTCTCTGAGCTTAACGGAGATAACGGCGGTCAAGCCTTCCCGCACGTCATCGCCGGAAAGATTATCTTCTTTTTCCTTGAGAATATTATTTTTTCTGGCGTAATTGTTTAAGACTCTGGTTAAAGCCGAGCGGAAGCCGACCAAGTGCATACCGCCTTCAACGGTATGGATATTATTGGCAAAGGTGTAAACCAGTTCGCGATAATCGGTGGTATATTGCACGGCCAATTCCACCTGAACGCCGTCTTGTTCTTTATCAACGTAAAAAATCTTTTCCTGTTTGACTTCATGCTTATGGTTTAAATGAGAGACAAACGATGCGATGCCGCCCTCAAAGTAAAACATATACGGCCTGGACTTGCCCGCTAGGCGCTCATCGCGCACCAAAATCTTTATGCCTTTGGTCAGATAAGCCTGCTGTCGTAAATGTTTTAAAATCAGATCCAAATTATAATCCAACACCGAAAAAATTTGCGGATCCGCCTGCCAAATCTGGGTGGTTCCCCTTTCTTTGGTCAGGCCGATGGATTTTAATTTTGATTTAGTCTTGCCTCTTTCGTATTCTTGCACCCAAATTTTACCCTCACGTTTAACTTCCGTTCTGAGGTAAACCGATAAGGCGTTAACCACCGAAATGCCCACGCCGTGCAGGCCGCCGGAAACTTTATAGCCGCTATCGCCAAATTTACCGCCGGCATGTAGCTTGGTCATGACGGTTTCCAAAGCGGAAAGCTTGGTTACGGGGTGCTTGTCCACCGGAATGCCGCGGCCGTTATCCGCAACGCAAACTTTGCCTTCCGGCAGTAAAGCCACCTCTATCCGATCGCAATAACCGGCCATGGCTTCATCAATGCCGTTATCCACCGCTTCCCAAATCAGATGATGCAAACCCTCGGCCGCGGTGTTGCCGATGTACATGCCCGGCCTTTTTCTGACAGGATCCAGACCTTCCAAAACGGTGATCTGCTTGGCGGTGTATTGAGCTTCGGCTGACTGAGCGCCCGGTTTGGTTTTCTTAATTTCCGCTGAACTCGTAATTTTTTTGCTAATTTTTGCAACTTTCTCCGATACCTTTTTAGGCATATATTATAAAAATTAGGACTTACGCCTTTGCGTAATTTAAGTAATTAGCGATGGAAATTCTAGTAATTGATATTTTTTGTTCATACCAGCTTGTGCCTTCAGTAATCCTC